>DAOQID010000076.1:0-7977 GCA_035339375.1 Anaerolineales bacterium
ATGGGACGGGAGGAAGTTCACCCGTGGTACCACCCAAATTCATCTCAAGAGAGATGCACTTTGTGCCGACTAACATCGGCTTCCCTCATAACGCTGGGAGTGCGGTTCAGACTACACGGTAGGACAAGCTTAAGCTTGGCTTACATTCACATGAACGGCTCGAGAGGGAACTTCAACTGCTTTCGGTCGAGTGCAATTTCACCAACTGCTTGCACATCTCTGGCGGCTTCCGTCAGCCTACTTTCCTCTGTCACAGCCTTTGTGCGGGTAATTATCTGCGGAATCAGGCTTCTGTCAAGTGTGGGCGGGTGGATTTGTAAAGACTCATGAAGAACAGGATAAATCCCAGCGGAGTGGTGATGAGATACAAAACCCAATTCGTTTGCCACTGTAGATGAAGAGACAGTGCTGCGGCATACAGAACGACGTTGACCACAGGCAGAATGAATAGCCCGAGGAATTTCCGCGCATCCACCGGAACTGAAAACTGATCCAGCAGCGAAGAATCATCCTCACCTTTGGCATTCTTCCGCAAACCAAAATAGATCAGCCCCAGCAAAACAGGCAGAATAATAACCGCAATTGGTGTTGCAGGCACTGTTACAAATGCAAAGTAAAGCACGAATATTGCAGCGATGACGATGGTCACCCAGCGTTTGGGTCGAAACGGTGCAGATGCGCTCCAGTTTGCCAGCCAGTAAGCCAGGGTTACAAGAGTAGTTGTGACGAAAGAGAACCTGGCATATTCAGCCACCGATGCGACCCCGCCATCAGGTTCCAGCCACCAGGCGATGGCCCAAAGCGCTGAACATGCCCCGATGGCAGCAACCAGTTTCCAGGTCGGGAAAGAAGCGGGGGAGTGGAACGACCTTTGAAGAGCATACCATCCGATCCAAATCGTGATGAGTGCGTGCCATGCCAATCCAGTAAATGAAATTGAGAGTGGCAGCATTTCATAGGTTGTTTGCACTACAAGGCCTTCTGCAAGCCAGCCAAAAGCCGCGCCTGCAAGGAACAGCGGCCAGATATTTCTCACCTTGAAATGTGTGATGAGAATCAAAAAGACATAAGCCATGAGCGAATAGGCGATCCATGCGCCGACCCAATCTTTGAGCGTATCTTCAGGGCGGATGCGTGCCCAAAAAAGATGCTCGGAAAAGAATACAAAGATGTAGCCGGTGGAAAGCACAAGCAGGATGTTTTTGATGGTCTTCATGAAATCAATACAGGTTTTGCGCATGAAAAGTTGCCGATACAAAAAAGCGACCCGTTTGAAACGGAATCGCTTTTTGTTGTGTTCCTTGTTTTCTTTTGAATGCTAAAAAAGGAGCTTTGGTATCAAGACCATTTTATGGGCAATTGATCTTGTATTTGGTTTCAGCTACTTTTCCATTGGGTGTGATGGTGATGAGTTTTACCCAGAAATCTCCAGCAGCGGGGTTGGGATTGAAGTTGGCATCCACTTTTTTGGTGTCGGCTTTGTCGAATTCAAGGGTGTAGGTTCCCATGGAACCGCCTTGCTGGGTTTCGAAATACCAATCCACTTTGGTCGGTCCGTTGACCGTGATGCTGCCGTTGATCTTGATGGGTTGCACAGGGCCAAGACAGCCAGGCAGGTTGATTTCCTTCGGGTCAACTTTCACATCCACCCCGGTGACGGATGCTGTGGGTGATTTAATGACAGGCAGGTTGGCAAGGTTGCCTGCCGTAACCGTTACGCTGGCAGATACCCAACAAGGGTTGCCAGGGTCTTCCGGGGTGGTGACGTACCACCAGCTTGCATCACCGTTCTTGCCTTGAATGGTGGCGGTTTGCCCGACCAGCAGGGAACTGGTGGCCACCCAATCGGTGCTTGGCCCGTAACGGCAGTTGACGCCTTTATCAAGCGGCCAGGCAATGGGAATGGTTGGAGTGGGAGTGAAGGTTGGCAATGCCGTTTCGGTTGGGATAAGGGTAAAAGTTGGAACGGGAGTATCTGCGGGTGTGGCTGTAATGATCTGTACGATGGGAGTTTGTGTGGCGGGCGGATTTCCTGACGGGAGATTGCAGGCAATGATGGAAAGTAATAAAACAAGCCCGGGGATTAAAGTTTTCTGCTTCATAAAATAACTTCTCCTTTTCATGGAAAAGAATATAAACAACATGGCAGAAAGACACAATGCCCCATTGGTTTTGTTGATGCAAGACTGGTGACATTTGTCAATTCTCAGGGCTGTGTTGTCTGAGTATCATTGTTGTATGGACCCAGTTTTGCACGATCAACTCATAAATGAAGTTTTACATCACACCCAAACTGACCCGCACAAGCGGGCTTCGGGGCTTTCTGATTTTATTTTAGGCGCACAAGATGGATTGGTTAATGTGCTTGGCGTGGTGCTTGGCATTGCCGCCGCTACAAATGATGCACGTATCGTTCTGGTGGCGGGGCTGGCCACCACTTTCGCTGAATCCATTTCAATGGGGGCAGTGGCCTACACCACCACACTGGCAGATGCCGACCTGTATCAAAGCGAACGTGAACGGGAATATCGTCATATTTTGGAAGCCCCCAATCTTGAAATTAAGGAAATCCGCGATATTTATGCCAGCAAGGGCTTCAAGGGAGAACTGCTGGATCACATCGTAAATACCATTACCGCAAATCAGGATGTGTGGGTGGCCGTGATGATGGCCGAAGAACATAACCTTGCCCCAGTGGACCGAAAAACCGCAGTGCGCGCGGCGATTGTCGTTGGCGTTTCCGCGATCCTTGGTTCACTTGTGCCGTTATTCCCCTTTATGTTTTGGTCGGTATCAGTGAGCATGTGGCTGTCCATTTTGGTGACAGCCCTTGTGTTATTCGGTATTGGCGCCTATAAGGCATCTGTCACTGTGGGCAAACCCATGAAAAGCGGACTTGAAATGGCGGTCATCGGAACCGTCAGCGCGTTGGCTGGTTATTTAGTGGGTGTCATCCTCAAGGTTCCGCCTGTGCCATAGGCTAGAAGAGTTTTTCATAAGAGCGAGCCCTTTTTGTTCTGTTGGTCAAATCTGACAGAAGAGTGCTGATGTAGCGGGTGAACACCAGTCCGAGTTCTTTTTCGTTGTTGGTGAAAGGGGAGTAGGTGAATCTTGAAAGCGCCACAAGCCCAACGATCCCATTTTGAATCGAGAGCGGAATTCCCATCCATGAACGTGTGATAGATGGGAATTCTGAGCCTTTCCATGTAGGTACGATACGCACATCCTCCAGACTCACAGGTTGATTGATGGAAAGGATCGAGCGGTAGATGTCATTTCGCTCCAGAGGTTCATGGGATGTTTGAACAGTATCTTTCAGACCGGCTAATTCGCTGATACTCTGTTGATATTGCAAGAGTATCCGTGCGTGATGATATGGCACCACCGAACCCATGCTTTCGAGAATCAGGTTTAGAGTGCTTGCACCTGCCATTCCATTGGCAAGGATGGTCTCAATATTGTTGAGTGAACTGATGATGCCGCTTAGATTTGTCGAAAGTTGAGACTGCGTAAGCAGTAACACATACATGTCCAGCAAAGACCGGCTTCCATCCTCGAACTCAACCACGATGGGGTCATAAATATTCCCCTCTGAACGGCTTAAAGCAAGTTTGACAGCCACGTTGATTGGCAGGTGATGTTTGAGAATGAATGGGGTGACGCCCAGTTCTGTCTCCAGTTCACCAACGGGTTTTCTGAGAAACAATTCCACTCCATATCTTTTGCCCAGTCGTTCGAACATTTTATGGCGCGGAATGACTCCAATGGATTGATCGCCTTTTAGAATAAGCACCCCTGGGATCAGGTTGTTACGTTGCATGTGCGTTGCCACGGTTTCTGCGAATATATGCTGCGGAACGGCATAATCAGACATGGGCAAATCCCCAATGCAGACAGGAATGGGGATTTGCCCGGTAGGGAATACTTTGAAATAATGGGGAATGGTTTGGAGTTCTCTCATGGATGGTGAGAGAATTGTATGGCGCAGGGTTTAATTGGGTTTGAAAAGCAGGTTAACGGTCGGTAAAGAAACGATTCCTACTTTTTGAAATACAAATTTGCAAGCATCCCCAAAAAGAAAACGAAGATCACAGCTACAACCACTTCCGCGCCCCAGCCAATGACCGGGACGAAGGTCAGCAATTCCAGGGCCACATCTTGTAACAGGGTGGAGAGCCCATAAATAGCTGCCGCCGTATAACCGATTTCCTTCATGCCCAGTTTGTATCCATTCGTTTTGGCGAGATGGACAAGCATGTAAAGTTCCAGCCCGGTCAACAGCAGAGATGTGCCCGGGATCGGCGCAGTGACAGCGGCGATGACGCCAGCGATCAGGGTGTAAATAAGAACAAGGGTCATCTTGCAATGTAATAAAGCACGCCAAAAGCCGCCATTGCCAGACACAACACAAGCATAATGCCGCCAATGATCCACGGAAAAATACTCGTCCCGCTTTCCTCCTGAATGGCGGGGGTGTATTCACGCGAAACAAAAGGCTTGGACTGTGCCGTCGGTTCGCGGTTTGCCTGCTGATTATTCATTTTCAATTCTTCGGGTACACCGGGGATGATGCCAAAATTGGTCATCACTTGAAACGCCTTGTCCACACGCTGGCGCAGTTCAGGCGGAAGGTCATCAAGGTTTTGGTAGGTCTGGCCGTTGGCGTTGATGTTGACATGGGTGGAGTTGACCGCCATCACTTTTTGCACCAGATCGCCTTCCATAAAATCAGGAATGCCATTCCCGTTTTTGTCTGCAAAGATGCCCATCATCTGTTCATAAGCCAGACGTTCTTTTTCGGGCATCTCCTCAAGGCTGTTGTAGCTTTTTCCGTTAAATATGATCGTTGCCATTGAAACTCCTTTACTCTGGCTGGCCTTTCATCAAGGCAATTTTATACGGATATAAAACCGCGCGCATCACCCCGGCGCCGACAGCTGGGTCTGACTCCATGATCGTCCTCGCCGCTGATTCATCCTCCGCCTCAAAAATGCAAATTCCAAACGTGGATTCGTCGTTGTTCTGTGTGCGTCCCACCATGATCATCACGCCGTTGCGGCTGAGTTCCTGCAAATGAGCAAAGTGGCGCGAAATGACCTCGGCTTCTTCGGGCGTTGGCCCATCGGTGACCATTTCAAGACGGGATGGTTTAAGTTGGTAAAGCCATTGCTGCATGGATGCCTTCCTTTTGTTACATATACTTTGTCATCATGTCAGTTCTTGCATCGCCGACAAGCGCAACCTTTGTCTTGTTGGATGCATCGTATCGGACCGTGACTTCACTGCCTTCGCGCAGCATCAGGGTTTGAGTGAGGCGGCATTTCATCTGGGCTTCGAAGGCTGACCCATTGGCAGGTTGGACACGCACCGGCAAATCCAGCCAGATGTCACTGCCTTTGTAGCCGCCGATCCCTGTGATCGCATTGTTCTTAATGATAATCGCTTTCGCCTCGGTGCCGCTTTGCAAGACCTGCCTGACCCACAAAGGCTGGATCATTCCCATGATCGAGTACCCGATGTTGATCACGAGCATCAACACGGCCAACCCAAGCAAAATGCCGCCCAGAGTGGCAAACCCGGGTGTGTTGACCAAAAGTATGCCGGGCAGAAAGAATAACAAAAAACCAGCAAAGAAACCAAGCATAACCATGGCGCGTTTTCGCATTTGTCTTTTCTCCTAAAATTTTTGAGATCGATCAGGGGATGACCTGCCCGTAAAATTCGACGAATCCACATTGGTCGCAACAAAACGCCACCAACCCCTTGCGTGCCGCCGACATTGGGCTTGCAGAAAACATTTTCGATAGATCGGGTCCTGGCTCACCATCTGGCGCAAAGACATATAGATAGCGGTTGTGTGTTGTGTACTCGTTGTACTTCATGATTCGCCCCTGTGTCATTGCCCCTTTGCATTTTGGACATACTTTTTCATCGGTCATTTGGGTCTCCTTTTGAATGTCCCCATTCTAATGACCCGAAAAGAAAATCAATATGCCTCAAAAGTATGAACTACCCCTGCAGCGTCTCCCACTCTGCCAGTTTCTCGTCCATTTCCTTCTGTGTGGATTCGTAAGCCTTGCTCAGTTTCACCACTTCGCCCGCATCAGATGGCGGATTTTCCAACTGACTGCCGATATCGGCCAGTTGTTTCTCCAACTCGGCAATGCGGTTTTCAAGCTCCTGCAACTGCGCGATCTTTCTTCTTTCCTCTTTTGTCTTGACGTTCGAAGGCGCGCGTTTGACATTCGAGGTGGAACTCGTTTCACCTGCACCTTGTGCCGCCATGAAAGCCAGATACTCCTGCTTTTCCCGTTCGGCGCGGAGTTGTGAATAGGTGCCATTGAAGGCGGTCAGATGTGAGCCATCCACATCAATTTCCCAGATCTGCGTGGCGACGGCATCCACCAGATAACGGTCGTGGGTGATGAGCAGGATCGTCCCCGCGTAATCTTCCAAAACCGCTTCCAAAACTTCCTGCGACGGAATATCGAGGTGGTTGGTGGGTTCGTCAAGCAAAAGCAGGTTTGTATCCTGTAAGGCCAGTTTCGCCAATGCCAGCCTTCCGCGCTCACCACCGGAGAGCATATCCACTTTTTTGTACACATCGTCGCCGCTGAAAAGGTACTTGCCCAAATAATCGCGGATCTGTCCCGGCAGCCAATGCGGCATGACCGAATCGATCTCCTGCAACACCGTGCGGTTCGGGTCGAGACCTTCGTGCGCCTGAGCAAAATACCCAATTTGCAGACTCGCTCCCAGAACCACTTCACCAGCCAACGGTTCGAGTTGACCGAGGATCGTCTTCAGAAATGTCGTCTTGCCTGCGCCGTTTGGTCCGATCAAAGCCGCGCAATCCTGCCGACGCAGTTCGATATCGGGAGTCTTGAAAAGCATTTTGCCCGGGTAGCCCACTTCCAGATCTTTTGTGCGCACCACCAGATCACCCGAACGTTTTTCAGAACCGAGGCGCAAATGCAGATGCGGCAGCGTACGCACAGGCGAGCGCAAGGCGCGCACACGGCGTTCGGCTTCTTCCACGCCAAAGTTCGATGTGGTCACATGCACATCTTCGGCGGTCTCGCTCCACTTTTGATTCAACGCCGCTTCAAAACCGATCTGTTCCACAGCCTGCACGATGCGCGAAAGCCGCTTCAATTTTCCTTTTGCCTGCTGGGTGTTCTGCCCCGAAATATTGCGCTTGATGTATTCAACTTCCTTGAGCAGTTTTTCTTTTTCACTTTCGAAAACTTCCTGCCTGCGCGTGATCCGTTCTTCGCGCTGTTTCAGGTAGGCGGTGTAATTGCCGTTGTAAATTTCGTATGCGCCGGGCAGCATTTCCAAAATGACATTCGAGGCTTTATCCAAAAAATAACGGTCGTGCGAAACGATCACCGCCGCGCCTTCCCATTGACTCAAATATCCTTCGAGCCATTCAACAGCGCGGATGTCGAGGTGATTGGTCGGCTCATCGAGCAGGAGCACATCGGGGTCCGAAAGAAGGAGACGCGATAAAAAGGCACGGGTACGCTGCCCACCGGAAAGATGATCCAAAGAAAGGCTGTAGTCTTCGGCGTCGAATCCCAACCCGGTCAACACCTGTTTGATGCGCGTCTCGTAGGTGTATCCACCGCGCCTCTCGAAGTCTTCCTGTAGTTTCCCATATCGTTCGATCACATCGGGGTTGGTCGCCATCTGGCTTTCGAGTTTGTGCAACTCTTCCTGTTTTTGGATCAATTCCTCGAAAACGGAATGACACGCATCCCAGAGAGTCCCATCCATTTTGAAATCTGCCTCTTGCGACAAATACCCGATTCGGACTCCCCTGTTTCTGGATACGTTTCCCGTCGAAGCATCATCCTCCCCGACGATGATCCGCAGCAGGGTTGTTTTGCCAACGCCATTGGGACCGACCAACCCCAACCGTGCGCCCTTCTCGATGGCGAAGGTCAGGTTGGCGAAGATATCGGTGGCGCCGTA
>DAOQID010000076.1:8077-15209 GCA_035339375.1 Anaerolineales bacterium
GGCACATTGCTGAGATTGGGATGCATACTGTCCTTGCGCAGGATGCCTTCGCATTGCATCCCTGCTTTTTCCATCACCCGCCGCGAAGGGATATTTTCCACGTCAGTGGTGGCGTACACGCGGAAGATCGTCGGCTGTTCGAATGCCCACACAATCGAGGCGCATACGGCTTCGGTCATGTAGCCTTTGCCCCATTGGGCGAATGCCCCTGTGTAACCGAAGCTCATCTTGTAAGGTTCCATGCGAAGCTCGATCATGCCTGCCAGCGCATGGCTTTCCCTGATCTCCAGCAAATAGCGGAAATTCGTTTCCCCATCCCACGCTGCCATGGATCGTTTCATCAGTTCCTGTGTCTGTTCCACGCAGGTGTGTGGACGCCATGTTAGAAAACGGGTGACTTCGGGATGCCTGGCCCAGCCTTCGAACACGGCTGGAGCATCGTCCATGCGTGGTTTGCGCAGGGTGAGTCTTTCAGTGATGATGACCTCAGGTGGTTTCATAAATCCTTTTTTGTGGTGCGGGATATTATCTTGCCCTGTCAGTTTCCTGCCTTTGCATTCTCTTTAGCGCCAATAAACCAGCGATATTGAAAATCACAGCCAGCAATGCCACAGGCACAAACCCGAAACGCTGGTAAATGATTGCGGCAAGGAATGCACCGAGCGCACGTCCTACGGCATGACCTGTCACATTCAGTGAGAGCATGGTGGCGCGCGCCGATGGGACAAGCTCAGTCATCATGGGGATGTGACTGACCATGATGTATTCAAAGGTGATATAGAAGAAGAACAGCCCGATCAACGCGCCGATCTGGGTTGTTCCAATGATCGGGAGCAGGAGCGAGGCAACAGCATTGCCGACCAGACCAATGGTCAGCGCGAGCGGCTTGCCGAGTCTATCGGTGGTGAGAGCGACGAGTCCCTCTCCGCTCAATTCTGAGATGCCGATCACAGCAGACGCCCCTGCAAGCGCGGCGATCTTCAGCCCAAATGAATCTTCGAGCCAGACGCCGAAGATCACATTGACCAGTTCATTGCCCGCACTGGCCCACATGGCGATCGAAATCCCTGCCAACGCAGGGATTGATTTGAAGACCGCACTGTAACCTTCGCGTGAATTGGCAACAGGCTCATGATGTTCATCTTCATGCGGAATGATGCGCCAGATGATGAAGAATACAAGGGCGCCAAGTGCAGCGAGGACAGGGAAGGGTGCCGACCAACTGAATTTCGAGATCAGGAATCCCATCGCAGGAACACCGATGATGAACGCCATGGACCAGGCCATCTCCGTGACAGCAAGGGCGGTGCCGCGTTGTTCGTAGGGAATGCGATCGCCGAAATAGGCTTGCATGGCGGGGTCGAACATGTACTTTCCCAGCACGGCAAGGATGAGTGCTGCGGCAAGCGTCCAATACGATGGGTGAATGGCGACGATGCCCATGCCAAGCGTGAAGATGGAGATGCCTGCCAGCATGCCAAACTTGCGTCCACGCCGATCGGCGATGGGTGCAAAGAGCGGGCTTGCCGAGCCGATCAGGGAACGGGCTGTCATCAACAGGGACATGGAGGCAATATCCACGCCGAGGCCGCGCGCAAATACCGATAAGAATGGATACACCATCCTGTGGGCGGTGTTCAGGATGGTGCGGAGGAATACAAAGATTGTGAGTTGTAGGCGTATTTTCAAAATATAAACTGTAGTGCAAGATATTATCCTGCACTACCTTTCTAGTTGGCCTTGAGTTGCAAAAACCATTTTGCAAGGAAGTAGGCTGCCAGCCATGCGAGCAGGTTCAAGCCGACGAAGAACCCGATGATGACGTAATTGCCTGAATTGAAGATCGGCGATGGCGGCGGGTGCATGATGTTTTGTGCAGTGGAAAAGATCACCCGCAGAACAACAATGAAAATAATGTTGCCCAGTGAAGTGAGCCATGAAATATTGAACAACCACAGGCCAGCCTGAAGCAGAATGCCCGTAATGGCAAAGACCATGGCCAGACGGAAGCGAGGTTCAGCGAGAAATAATCCGTTCCAGTTGGCTTGCATGGCAAAGAGGGAAAGCGGCAGGTAGGTGAGCCAATAAACAATGCCGGTGCGGCCAAGAGCGGCACTCCAGGCGTGGAGCTGGTCATTTTTCAGGAGCAGTCCTAAAAGTCCAGTAAGAGCCGCAGCCGCGAAGGCAAGTTCAGCGGTCAATACCCAGGCGCCGTGCAGGTACACGATCCGCACGTTTGATCCCAGTGATTGTTCTTCGGGGCCAAATAAGGCCAGCAAGGCGATTGCCCCGATGGTAAGTAGAAAAAAAAGCAGGGGTGATTTTGTTTTTAACATGTCACGGATTTTAACATCCTGAACGATGTTTTTATAGTGCCTTTTGTCAGTTCCATGCGGTTACCCATTGAGATAAAATTCATACTTGGTTTGAAATCTAATGAAGTGGAAGGTTCTTTATTAACATGGAATACTGGCCTTTGATCGTGATCGTTCTTCAGTTGGTGTTTTTGGAAGGGATTCTATCCATTGACAATGCCGCAGTGATCGGTGCCCTGGTTTCCCCACTGCCTGAGAATGAGGATGTGCCCTGGCCGGGAAAGCTGAAAAAACTCGGGACAGTTTTACATCCTTTCCTTGGTTTTCAAAGGATGGCTGCGCTGCGGGTGGGTTTGTTGGGGGCCTATTTGGGACGCGGCGCAATGCTGTTTTTGACGAGTTTTTTGATCCACAACTCATGGATCAAATTGATCGGTGCCGTGTATTTGATCCACCTTGCGTTTGACAACCTTGAAGATATGACGGGTGATAGCGAGGAGGAAGGCGGGCTTTCTCCGATCAAGGTGCGCTCATTTTGGGCCACCGTGATGACCGTGGAGATCATGGATCTCATATTCAGCATTGATAATGTGGTTGCAGCTGTGTCACTTTCCGATAAGATCTGGGTGGTGATGTTGGGGGTGGGGATCGGCATTTTGACAATGCGTTACGCGGCGGGTATTTTTAGTTATGCAGTGCAGCATGAACCGATCCTGAAGCAGGCGGCCTATATTCTTGTCTTGAACATCGGCGTGGAGTTGATTTTGGATCAGGTCTGGCATGTTGAAATTCCCGATTTGTTGCGTTTTGGAATTTCAGTTGCAACGATCGCGCTTGCCATTGCCTATGCTCATTTTCCTTTTTTGCAGAAGTTTCGCTTTGTGCTGGTCTGGCTGGCGAAAGGCATCGGCATCGTCAACGAATTTGTGGATTGGTTGTTCATCCCCTTTAAAGAATTGTTCAATCTTATTGCCAGCCTTTTTGTGCGCCCTGCAGGTACCCACCCTGCTGAGTGACCTTGAAATCTGTATATAAACATATACCCGCCCTGCGAAAGTTTGATTTCGGGGCGGGTTATGTTTTGGTCTGTCATTTTCAGGAAGATAATTCCTTTTCCATCCACACCAGGTGAGTGGTGCCCAAATGCGGGGTGGGAATTCCTGCAATATGGTAGCCGTATTTTTCAAAATATGCTGTGGCTGTAACACGTGCCATTGCGCCAAGGGTCTTGAATCCATGTTCGTGGGCGCGTTTTTCAATTTCCACGATCAGAAATTTTCCGATGCCTTTGTGCTGATGTTCCTGCGCAACGGCCAAATGAGAGACCTGACCCACCCCGGGCGCTTTTTCAAACAGTTTGATCACACCAAGAACTTCCCCCGTCTTTTCGTCCACAGCCATGAAATGCTCGCTGATGGGCTCGTAATCGTCTTTTTCAGTGCCTTTTGGGTGCCCCCATGGTTCGCGAAGAACCTTGTAACGTAACGAATAGTAGGCCTTGAACTCCTCGCGGGTTTTTGGCGTTTTTATGATTGGCATATTGCCCTCCGCAACAAACTTTCTCAATTGACTGGGTCATTATACTGCTCAATCATGGCGCCCGAACAAAACTGTTGACTCTTTTCCTTGACAGTGACTTTTACCATGGAGTACACTGGCTAAGGTTGGGGAGTAGCCACCTGTTCCCCACAGGATGGATCGTCGTCAAACCATTGGTGTAACATCCACCATCGGCGGTTCGTGCGCAAATTTTGTGCGTTGGCGAGACCACCACGAATTGATTCGTGGTGGTCTTTTTTTATCTTCATTTCAGGAGACGAGTGATGGCTATCGAAAAAAAGGAAGACATGCTTCAGGAAAATGCCTGGCATGCATTGAATGCCGAGCAGGTTCTGCGTGACCTGGAGGTTCATGAAGAGGGACTGACGAGTGCCGAAGCGGAGAAGCGCCTTGCGCATTATGGTCCGAATCAGTTGCGCGAAGCACCGCGGCCTGGCTTCCTTGCCCTGCTGTGGGGACAGTTGAATAATTTTGTTGTGATTCTTTTGATTGTCGCCTCGGTGATCTCTGCCCTGCTGGGCGATTATATTGAAGCTGCCGCGATCATGGCGATCGTGGTTTTGAATGCTGTCCTTGGTATTGTGCAGGAGCAGCGCGCTGAGCAGGCCCTGGCCGCTCTCAAGAAACTGGCTGCGCCCGATGCGCGCGTCCTCCGTGATGGTGCGCATACCTCTGTCCCTTCTTATAACCTTGTGCCGGGGGATATCGTCTTTCTTGAAGCAGGGAATTTCATTCCCGCCGACTTGCGCCTGCTTGAAGCCGTCAACTTGCGTGTGGAGGAGGCATCCCTGACCGGTGAGTCGCTTCCTGTGCAGAAGAATGCCGCCACTGTGCTTGATAAAAATGTGCCGCTTGGCGATAGAAAAAACACCGCCTTTATGGGCACCGTGGTCAATTACGGGCGTGGACGTGGTGTGGTCACCAGCACAGGCATGCGCACCCAGCTTGGCCTCATCGCCACCATGCTTCAGAACGTTGAAACCGAGGAGACGCCGCTCCAACGCAGGCTCGACCAGCTTGGACGTTCGTTGAGCATCGGCTCGTTGATCCTTGTGGCGGTTGTTTTTATCGTTGCACTCTTCAACTATACCGAGATCAGCGGATTATTCTCTTCGCCGTTGGATTACCTCAAGGAATTCGCCTCTGAAATCACAGAGGTGTTCATCATCGCCATCAGCCTTGCGATTGCCGCCGTACCGGAAGGGCTCCCCGCCGTGGTGACGATCTCACTTGCGCTGGGCATGCGGGAAATGGTACAACGCCACGCCCTTATCCGAAAACTGTCCTCCGTTGAGACGCTTGGTTCGGCCACGACGATTTGTTCCGACAAGACCGGAACCCTGACCCAAAATGAAATGACCGTTACCCGTGTGTGGGCAGATAATCAATTCGTCCACATAACAGGCACCGGGTATGCCCCGAACGGTGAATTTCAGATGGATGGAAAGACTGTGGATGTGACGAAATACCCCGCGATCCTTTCTGCGCTGTGGCTTGGTATTTTGAACAATGATGCCACCATCGAAACGACCGGTGAAACCGAATCGCAGAGGACCTATCGCATTGTGGGTGACCCAACCGAAGGTGCTTTGTTGGTGGCGGCTGCCAAGGCTGGGGCGATCCACGTTGATATTGATGAAGCCTACCCGCGTGAGAACGAAGTGCCATTTGATTCGGAACGCAAACGCATGATCACCATTCACGATGTGCGCAGTCCGAAACCGACTGACCCATCCCCGTTTTACGATGAAAAGCATAAAGATTGGGACGTGATCGCCGTCAAAGGTGCGCCCGATATTGTGCTGGAACTTTGCACCAAATACCTCGGAATGGACGACAAGCCGCGTGAAATGACAAAAGAAGCGAAAGAGCGCGTCCTCGCTGCCAACGATGCCATGACCAAAGATGCCCTGCGCGTACTTGGTTTCGCATATCGCGTGGAAAAAGATGTGCCCGATAACCCTGAAAATATCAAAGCCGATGAACTCGAAAAGGACCTGGTCTTCGTGGGTCTGCTTGGCATGATCGACCCGCCGCGTACCGAGGTGAAGCCCGCACTCGAAAAAGCCCGCCATGCAGGCATCCGCACGGTGATGATCACCGGCGATTTCCCGAATACCGCCAAGGCCATTGCCGAATCGATCAGCCTGCTGCGCCCCGGTAAGAATGTGATGACCGGTGCTCAACTCGATGCCATTGATGATAACGAACTCAAGAGGATCATCGAAGATACCGATGTCTTTGCCCGTGTATCCCCCGAACACAAGATGCGCATCGTGGATGCCTTGCAGGCCAATGACGAGATCGTCGCCATGACCGGTGACGGTGTGAACGATGCTCCTGCCATCAAGCGCGCCGACATTGGTGTTTCAATGGGCATTACAGGGACCGATGTAGCCAAGGAAACAGCCGATATGGTGCTCACCGATGATAACTACGCCAGCATCGTTTCAGCAGTGGAGCAGGGACGCATCATCTATAGCAATATCCGCAAATTCGTGTTCTTCCTGCTTTCCTCCAACGTGGCTGAGATCATGATCATTTTCCTTGCCACTCTGGCAGGCCTGCCCGCACCATTGACCGCGATCCAATTGCTCTGGCTCAACCTCATCACCGATGGCGCGCCTGCACTGGCACTCGCCATGGAAAAAGGCGATCCCGATATCATGGATCAGAAACCGCGCGCCAAGAACGAACCGATCGTCAACCGTTCGATGGGCATCGGCATCATCGTGCAGACCATCGCACAGACGAGCGCCGTGCTCGGGGCTTTTGTCATGGGGTTGGCGTGGCACCTCGAAGCAGGAGCAGTTCTCCCGTCGGGGATGAACGTGTTGTCCTTCGTCCTCTCACATGACTGGCGCGGTGTGGATGTTCAAACCGCAGAGACGATGGCCTTCGTTACGTTGTCGCTGGCTGAGTTGTTCCGTGCGTACACCGTCCGCTCGGAGCGTGCTTCCATTTTCCAGATCGGGTTCTTTTCCAACAAGTACATGCAGTATGCGGTGGGCATTTCCATTGCGCTGCTGTTGCTGGTGTGTGCCGTGCCCTTCCTGCAGCCCATTTTTAACACCCACTTCCTCAGCGGGCGTGAATGGGGGCTGGTGCTTGGGTTGGCGCTCATGCCTGCCGTGGCTGAAGAGATCACAAAATTCTTCCTGCGAAGAAGCAGGGCATAAAAAACGAGAGTGGCTAAGTCCGTGGGCTAATCACAAAGACGCCAAGCCACGAAGCCCCAAGAATCCTTTGTGCCTTCG
>DAOQID010000076.1:15309-19145 GCA_035339375.1 Anaerolineales bacterium
GCCATGTTCAGATTTCAAGGCGAACCATTTACCCCTGAGCAGAAAACGAAATTTCATTTTTTTGCCTCCATCCTTGCGCTGGCATTGATCGCCGTGGTCGTGGCCGTTTTATTTCAACCCTTGATTCTGCCGCGCATGGATTTTTACAACGAGCTTTGGGGGCCTTCATACCTGCTCGTACACAGACAAAGCCCATACGATACCGCCAGCCTGAACCCTGTGTTGCCTGCTGTCTGGTTCCCAATGGCAATTGGATTCTTCTTTCCGCTTGGCTGGCTTTCTGAAGATGCGGCCTTGCAGGCCTGGTTCTTTTTCAATATTGTTGAGATTTGCATCGTCGTTTTTCTGGTGCAGGGAAAAGACCGCTCGTTGTACAACACGGCAGCACTGGCCTTGCTATGTTTCTTTTTCCCCTTTGTCTTGAATCATTTCAACCTCGGGCAGTTTTCCATCACCATTCTATTGTGCTTGCTGCTTTCAGCGCATTGGATCGGAAAATATAAAAACTGGCCTTCGGCGTTTTTCCTTGCGCTTGCCCTTGCCAAGCCGCAATTGGGGATTCTGGCTGTGATTGGTCTGGCTTTGCATCAATTCCGCCAACGTGGATTCGCAGGGATGTTTTTGTTCGGCGCACAGACCTTGCTCATGGCTCTGTTGATGAGCCTGCCCCTGTTCATCGCCCACCCTGCATGGATTCCCGACTGGATTGCAAGCATGGCAAAAAATTACACCTGGCAGCACCCTTCGTTGTTTTCGGTTTTTCAGCAAATGCTGGGAAGATGGGGGCTGGTGCCTTGGGCGGCAATTGCAGCGGGTGTGCTGGCATTCACATTTTTATTGTGGAAAAAGATACCGCCCTTTGCAGCCATGCTATGGAGCCTTGCGCTGACAACGCTTGTCACTCCCTATGTCTGGAGTTGGGATTTTGTCCTGCTCCTGCCGTTGTGGATGTTTTCGTTTACAAAGGCAAATTGGAAATGGAAAATATTGTTATTGGTTTCATACCTTATTGCCTGGTATGGCATGGCACTGGTGCAAATGCAGGCAGGGAGTCAGAACCAGTCTTTCTGGTGGGTGCCTTTGTGGTTTATCGGCACACTTGTGCCAGCCTGGCGAATGGGTGAAGTAAAATATTTCGACTCATGACGATTTTATTTTTTACAAAAGGATGACCATATGCCGCGTTTTATCCGTGTGACTTTTTTTCTCGCGCTTCTTTCCCTCACCCTGGCCTGCGGACTCTTCCAATCGGCCCCGTCGGTGCGTGATCCTTTGTGGGTTTACGCCAACCCGAATTTCTCCCCCGATTACGCCTCCATTCAATCTTCCGAGAGCGGACTCGTCACCTATCAAAGCGGCGCTTCCAACGAACTGCCGATCTCGCTCATTACCCTCAACCCAGCCAGCGGAGAGGAAATCTTCACGCCCACCCCCAACGATGAGTTGGTCATTTTTGAAGGAGTTGCCGCGGGTAGGGCCATTTTTGTTGGCCGAGTCAGTGATCAGGTCAATGAAGACGGCGATGTTCTCTATCCCATCATTGCGTTGGATCCCTCAACAGGTCTGGAAGTATGGCGATACGATGGCAGCGTGTTTGAAAGCGGAATTCCGCGCACGGAAAAATATCTTTTTGTTTCAAAACGCTATTCCCAGATCGATGTGGTGGATTTGATGAACGGGGAAGTGGTTGCCAGTTTTACGAAGAAATACGATGCCGCCGAACTCTTCGACCTCAACCCAGGCTGGATTCGGTATATGTACACCGATACTGCCATTTATTCGCTCAGCCCGGCGGGAGTGCTGCGCCGTTATGACCTGCCCACATTAACCCTGCAATCCACACTTAACCTTGATATACCGCATTACCTTGATGCGTTCTTCATTGAAGGAGATCGACTCTACGTATATTCCGCAGAGGTTCTGGATGCTGATTTGGACCTGCTTGCCTTCGACCTTGCCAGCGGCACATACCTGTGGGAATTGCGCGGGATGCGCGGTTCCACGGTGGGCCTGGAGTTTTACAACGGCTTCGGGTACGTGGATACGGTCAACGGCCCGAGCAAAATAGACCTTTCCAACGGACAGGTTCTTTGGTCGGTTTCTGTTCAATTGGCGCCCTTTTTCATCGGTGATGATTCAAATGGCGTTTTTCTGGCCACACAGGATGGACTTCTCACTGCGTACGATTCCACCAGCGGAAAGGAACTGTGGACTTACAGAACAGGCCAGCCCAACTCGATCAACCTCAGCGCAGTGAATGGGGTGGCGTTTATCACCACTGCCGAAGACCTGGCTGCGTTCGAATCCTTTTTTGTTCCCAATCAACTTGATGCGGTGGATATTGCCACAGGCAAGGCACTCTGGCGCTACAAAAACCCATACGTGACCCTGCCCATCGGTACGGACAATGCCTTCATCGTCGGGTATTACGGTGGCATCACCGCCCTGCCTGCAAAATAAAATCCCCGCTCTTTTTGAGGTGTGATGTCAGGGCGTAGGAAAAAAATAAAGACTTCTAGGGCTTCCATTTTCGCAGGAAGGCGTGCATGTCCTTGAGGGTTTGTCTCCAGTCTGATTCGGCGCTGTTTTTTCGTTGAATATCCTGTGCGCGCTGATTCATCGCTGCGATCACGCGCTCATCCTCGCCCGCGTCCAGCCAGAAGCCGTGATCGTTTTCGGCACAATAATCCAGTTTCAGGTCGTGCAGGCGGTATTGAAATTCATCCATCGCCGCGCCGCAATGCGGACAGGGGAATTCTGTTTTGGCTTGGTGGTGGATCAACGAGCCCTTGCGGGAATCGTCATCGAAGGCCACATCTTCAAGTTTGTCCAGTTCGTTAAAGTCCAGCCACATGCCGCGGCAGTTGGGGCAGGAATCCACTTCGATCATGCCTTTGTAGTATTTTTTGGCGAGTTCTGTGTTGCATTTTGGGCAGTTCATTTTATTGTTTTCTCCAGCATGGAAAGAGAAAAATGTCTATTTTCTCAAGCCGCCGTTGGGGGTGTTATTCAGTAAGGTTTGACGTACTTTCAGCCATCGCTTCATCCACCAGATCTTCAACCGATCTTCCATTTTCCTGAAAATCGAGCCAGACCAGGAATTCGGCATTGCCCTTCGGCCCCAGCAAAGGTGACTTGATCAACCCGCGCAGGTTGAAACCTTCCTGTTTTGCGAACGTCAACACATCCAGCAAAACCTGTCTGTGAATCTCAGGGTCGCGGATGACGCCATCGCCGCGTGCCACATCTTTTTTACCCGCTTCGAATTGGGGTTTGATGAGGGCAACGATCCCTTCTTTCTTCTTTTCTCTTTCATCGTCATTGAAAGAAGAAAGAGGAAAGAAAGAGAACCATTTTTTGACCACCGGCAGCAATATCTTCAACGAAATGAATGAAGCATCCACCGTCACCAAAGACACCGCTTCAGGCAGCGACTCGACATGCCGTGCATTGGTCTCTTCCATGACAACCACACGGGCGTAGTTGCGCAATTTCCAGTGCAGGATGCCCTTGCCCACATCAATGGCGTAGACTTTGGCCGCTCCGCGTTGCAGCAGGCAGTCGGTGAATCCGCCAGTGGATGCGCCGACATCTGCGCAGATGAAATCTTTCACGTCAATTCCGAATCTCTCCAGGGCCGCATCCAATTTTTCGCCGCCACGTGAAACAAAGCGCGGACCGGTATCCACCGTCAGCGCTGATTTTGTGTCTATCGCTGTGGCAGGTTTCAGGGTCACTTGATCGTTCACGCGCACTTGTCCCGCCATGATAAGGGCCTGAGCTTTCGCGCGCGATTCGGCCAATCCGCGCTCCACGAGCAAAACATCCAATCGAAT
>DAOQID010000077.1:0-15322 GCA_035339375.1 Anaerolineales bacterium
GTGCTCTAACCAACTGAGCTACCCGCCCGAAGGATTGCCATTATACAAGGTGTCCCAAAAATTGACAATCCCCTGTATAATCCCACCGACATGGCCCGCAAGAAAGCACCCGAAGATCTATCCGTCGAGGAATTGCGCCGACTGCTGGTTGAAAAACGACGTGGTGCGCGCAAAGACAGACTGGAATACTTCCGCCGCACGGGAAGAGTCCTCTCAATTTCGCCCGGCCCATCCGAGGCGGAGTCTGATCGTGCTGCACCGATTGTTGATACAGCCGAAGCAGCAGAATCCTCCCCGGAGCAGGTTCCAGTCAACCCGCGTCGGAAATTCATGGATCGCGTCTTGCTCGGTGTGGAAGTACTCGCCGTCCTTGGTTTGATCGCCGTATTATTGAACAGCTTCGGCATGTTGCGTACTCTCAACACTGAAGTGGCGTCTGCGCTCAACCCTGAAACCGTTACCCCGACCCCGCTGGTCATGGCCGTTGTATTACCATCAGGTCATACCCCACCCGATGCGCAGGGCAACACGCGGCCAAACGAAGCGGAAATTCCCGACCACCTGCGCCCCATGGTGCAGTCACTGGTGAACCTGCCTGTCCCCACCGCCGCACCAGATCAGGCGGTACGCCTTCAGATCCCGGCGCTTAATATTGACGCCCCGATCGTTCAAGGTGATGGATGGGAGCAGCTAAAAAAAGGCGTTGGCCAGAATATCGGTTCCTCAAATCCAGGTCAGGATGGGAACGTTGTTCTTTCGGCTCACAACGATGTTTATGGAGAGATCTTCCGATATCTTGACCGTCTTGCGCCCGGTGACCAGGTCATCGTGTACACACAGCAGCGGCAATATACCTACATCGTCGACCGCACCATTCTGGTTGAACCAACCGCGGTGGAGGTGATGGCATCCACCGGCACACCGACCGTAACATTGATCTCATGCTATCCGTACCTTGTCAACAAACAGCGCATTGTTGTATTTGCGCGATTACAAAATTAGGAGAAATATAAAATGGCACCAAAAAATAAAAGACCGGCTCGTGTATCACCCGCAGCACCCCAACAGACGGCAGCGGAATTCAACCCTGATTACACCCAGGTGAAGAAGGACCTTACCCGTATCGGTCTGCTTTCAGGCACATTCTTTATTCTGTTGGTTGCGCTTTCCTTCGTTATCAAATAATCCTCGCATCACGGAGCGGCAAAACCCAAAAAGAGGAAAGACGGATTCCGTGCTTTTCCTCTTTTTATTTTTCCTTCAAAAACCATGACCAAACCTGTGTACGATATCCTGCTCGAAAAAATGACCTACGGCGGCGAAGCCATGGGGCGGCTTCCCGATGGCCGTGCCTTGTTCGTACCCTTCGGCCTGCCCGGCGAAAAAGTGCGTGTGGACCTGGTGGAGGAGAAAAAAGGTTTTGCACGCGGGGCACTGCTCGAAATCCTGCAGCCTTCCCCGGAGAGAATTGCCCCAAAATGCAAACACTTTGGGGTGTGCGGCGGGTGTCATTACCAGCACCTTCCATACGAAAAACAACTGGCCGCAAAAACTGAAATCCTGCACGACCAGTTACAGCGTATTGGCAAAATCGAAAATCCGCCAGTCAGGCCAATGATTCCCTCACCGCTCGAATGGAACTACCGCAACCACGTGCAATTCCACCTCACGGCAGAGGGCAGGCTCGGATTCATTCATGCAAAGGGTACCTCCACCCTGCCCATTGAAGAATGTCATTTACCGGAAGCAGGCATCCATGCTTTCTGGCCTGACCTGCAATTTGAATCGAACGAAGGCGTGGAGCGCGTTTCACTCCGCAGCGGACAGGACGGTGAGTTAATGGTCGTGTTCGAATCGGACACACCAGAGACACCCGAGCTTGAAATCGAAGCAGATGTATCCGTTGTACATTTGTTTGAAGACCACCCAGTCGTCATCGCCGGGGAAGACCATTTGACCATCAAAGTCTCAAACCGAGACTTCCGTGTTTCGGCGCCATCTTTCTTTCAGGTCAACACAAAAATGGCGGAGACGATGGTCCAACACCTCGTTTCAAAACTGCCTGTCAACGAAACCACCACCCTGCTGGATGTTTACTGTGGAGCAGGTCTGTTTAGCGCCTTTTTTGCACAGAAATGCAAACGTGTGGTCGGCATTGAAACCTCTGCATCGGCCTGTGAAGATTTCGCCTTCAATCTCGATGAATTTGAAAATATCGAACTCTACGAAGGGGCCGCTGAAGAAATTCTGCCCGCCCTGGCCGACCAACTCAAGGATGCCGCCTGCGCCATCGTGGACCCACCGCGTGCGGGCATCGAAAAACATGCATTGGATGCCCTGATCGCCATCAAACCACAGGTCATCGCCTATGTATCCTGCGACCCATCCACACTGGCGCGGGATGCGGCACGGCTTATTCATGGGGGGTATCAATTGGTGGAAGTGACACCGTTCGATCTTTTCCCCCAAACCTATCACATCGAATCCATTTCGATCTTTGAAAAAAATTAAAAAGTAGAGGCACAGCGCTACTGTGCCTCTACAAAGTGATTATCCCTCTGCGATGACAATGACTTTGTCATCAGGCGAGTAACTGACCCGTTCAGATTTCTTCGGGTTGGTATGAACACCGTATGCCTTGCTGGCATCATGGCTTTCGCTCATCACACGATAGCCGATGGCGGTTTCACCGCGGCGGCGTGCGGCCTCAGTAACGGTGTAAAAGTTGACAGGTTCACCCGTCACCACATAATCGCTGATCGGCTTGAGGTAGATCTCCGCACCCTCGGGGTCGAACATATCGGTAAAGACACCAAGCAATTCAGAGTTTTCTGAAAGCTGCGTCATCATCAAGCTGATCAAATGCTCGCTGACAATGAAATCATCCACCTTGGCGGCTTCGGCAAGTTCACGGTTGCGCAGGTCGAGCATTTCACTGATGATCGAGAACGGGGTCGAATCACGTTCGGCAATATCACGCAGGTGCAACAGGGTAATGAGGGTGATGGCATCTGCCTCCTGCTGTTCAAGGTGGTTGTACGCCAGCACAATGACATGATCGTATTCGGTGGCTTCAAGGCTTTCAAGCAGTTCGCGGTCGCGAATATCGCCTTCCTTCACCGTGATCTTTTGATTCTTCAAAGCACCGCTATCAAGTTTGATCTGTTTATCCAACTCATAAATGTCTGAAACGATCGTAACCTGTGACCCCTTGGCTACATAATTATCCAACTCACGGATGATCGTTGCCCCGGAACGATTCCAACCCAGGATGAGAGTCTTCTCCGGCTTGGAGCGGGAGGCTGCTCCGGAAACCTGGATCAGACGTTCTTCAAATTGTTTGCGGCCAATCCCTGTAAGTTTGATCTTGTCATCATCTTCTGCAATGACGAAGATCTGGTCTCCCGATTCAATGCGGGAGTCCATTGATGGATTCATGGCGATGGTACCATCCGCTTTGCGAACGCCCATCAATGTGGAGGTCTCATAGGCTTCCAGCGCTTCGCCATAGGTCTTGCCCGAAAGTTCTGGTTCCTGCTTGAAATAAATTTCATCGCCGCCAAAATTCATCAACTCGGTATACACAATGGACAAACCGCTCTGGCGTGAGGTCTGCGCCACCACACGGGCGATCAAGTCGTTGGTGAGGATGGGCTGAACGGTGTCCTTTACCCCAAGCATCTTGACCACATCCATGTTCTTCGGGTCGCGGATCTGGGTGACAATGTGATAGGGCTCTTCGCGGCGATTCGGATTGTTGGTGATCGCCAGCACCGATTTAATGACATGCGTATCCGGGTCGGCGCCTTCAGCAAGGATGATGATCGAGCGCGCCGTATGCGGGCTCGCAATCTCAAGGTCTGTAAGATCAATGGGATTTCCCGAACGACAGATGACACGGGTATTCTTCGTATCTGGAATCCGCTCTGCGATCGCATCTTCCATCTCAACCTTGTCCTGATCGGCCAAAACAACAATGACCGCCCCGGATTTGCGGCTCTCGTTCGCAAGCACCAATTCAGAGATGACTGTGAAAATTTGGGGTGTCCAGCCAAGGATGAGTGTATGATCCGATTCGAGGACAACAGAGCGCCCCTTGCGGAGTTCTTCAAGGCGGTCTTCCAAACCGTTGCTCAAAACACCGATCAGGGTGGAGACGATGAAAATACCGCCGATGGTCACGAGCAGCATCATCAAGCGGAAGCCCCAGCCCGCATCGCCGCCCATTGTGCCTGCATCCAGGGTACGCATGAGGCTGAGCCAGAAGGCTTCAACAAACCCGGGTGGTTCTGCACCTTCAGGCGCCAGGAAACGTCCGCCAATGGCAATGATCAGGGCCGCGATCGAAATAATGACCACAGATACAACAGCCAATCCTCCAATCAATGCACCAGTCCCCTGTGACATGTAATTATCGAACCAATACTGAAACCGTTGTTTAAAAGTGGGTGCCTTCATCTCTTCTCCTCACGCCGAAATTTTGGCCTATTATAACCACAGCCCGTCAAAAAATTGACCTGCAAGTTCATTACATCTATACTAGGCATCATTAAGAAAACTATCATTTTCAACAGGTAACATCTGTCAAATTCAAAAGGTCAATGCAATGCCGCAATCGTTCAACTTTTATGATTTAGAAAGTGAGGTAAGCCATGTTTGCATTTGAAGGTTTTGACCGCCGTAAAGAAGAAGACCGAGTCCGTGCCGAGGGTCGGCTTCCCCCGGGGCAATCTCTCACCCAGAAATTCCCCGTCCTGCATTATGGGCCTGTCCCCGCCTTTGACCCCGCCACCTGGGATTTCCGCGTATGGGGCGAAGTGGAGGAGGAAAAACGCTGGTCATGGGATGAGTTCAACAAATTACCGCGTTCCAGAATCGATATGGACATCCACTGTGTGACCCGTTGGAGCAAATTCGACACCACATGGGAAGGGGTTTCGGTAAAAACACTGGTGGAACAGGGCTTTTTCAAAATCAAGCCCAATGCCACCCATGTGATGCAGCATGCCGAATACGGCTTCACCGTCAACCTGCCGCTGGAAGTGGTGCTACAGGAGAATTTCCTGCTTGCCACGCATTTCATGGGTGAACCGATCACCCCCGACCACGGTTATCCATTGCGCGGCGTGGTGGGATTTATCCCCGGCCGTGAAGACATGGAAACTCCCTATTTCTGGAAAGGCGCCAAATGGCTGCGTTCCATCGAATTCATGCCCCGTGATAAACGCGGATTTTGGGAACAAGCCGGATATCACAACCGTGCCGATGTCTGGCGCGAAGAACGGTTTGGATAGGTTTCAGCAGGGACACGGTATCTCCGTGTCCCTTTTTGTTTTGCGGGCGTTATAACTTCTGTTTTCTTACAGGGAAAGATAGACTGTAAATCATGGGAACCACAGAAGGAGTAATGAGCAAAATATTAAATATCATCATCAGGATCAGTCTTACTACGCCCAAATCCAAAGATTCGAACCAATCAGGGAGTGGGGCTGGCAAATCGTTCAAATTGGTATCCATGCTGACAACCTGCTTTTCAAAAGCCCAAAGCTTTCCATCAGGCATCAAAACTGTGGAGGAAGAAATACCTGATTGATAATTTGAATTTTCGACCGAGTATCGAATAATTTCATCCACATCACCTCCCCATACTGGAGCAAATACAGAAATAAACCTTGGATATTTCCCTTCGACCCATAACCGCCCAGATGAGTCAACACGTAAAGAAGAATAACTTGCTGCATCTACTTTGTTAATCATCGAAGGTAATCTTGTTACGGAAACGTTTCCCTCATTATCCAATCTTTCTACAATGGACTGACCACGGATGGACAACAAAACCCACAGCACACCATCCTCATCCAAAAAATAATCTCGTACACGGCCATCTGCCTGAATAATGGTGTATTCCTGCGAACTCCATTCACCATTTGAAAGCAGGTACACCCGACTTTCTCTATCGTTCTTCATCAGCACAAGAATCTCGCCATCCACTGTTCTTTTTATGGATGCTGGCACAAATCGATTCTGCCTCGCATCCTGTGGAAGTGTCAGGGCATACCATTCTCCGTTTGAAACATTAATATTCAAAAGCTGCCCTGCATTTCCATTCAACACCAGCACATGCCCCTCTGTAATGGCTTCAAACATTCTGTCAGACTCCAATACAAGATTTTCCTTGTAGGGCATGATTTCCCATTTTTTGTTTACATATCGCATCATTCCGTTTTCCAACCAGATGACCGGTGTCCCTTCAGCATCCCCGCTGACAAATTTTGGATATTGGGTTTCAAATGGTTCCAAATTCCATTTCCAACTCTGCGTTGGCGAACTCAAAAAACGATAAACGCGATACCCGGCAAACGTATCAGATAACACCCAAAAACCACCCGAGGGATCCACTGAATACCCCTCTACATCCTCCAGCCATGATAGCCGCATTTCAGATTTCCACACATGGATCAACTCTGAATTTGGCGGCTCCAAATACATAGTAAGCAAATACAGCATTAAGATCACTGGGAAAGCCAAACTCCTAATGAAAACCCAATTATGGGTATGCTTGAAATTTTCAGAATTCTCCAAAATGGGAGCAAGTGCTCTCGGTGGCACACGGCTTTTTAGTTCCAACAGGATATCTTCACCGCTCCCCATGCTGAATAAACCTGGAGAAAAAGCATATCTTTTTCCTTGAGCATCAATGATTTCCAGCATTCCCAATAAATTAAAAAATACACTTCTAACCCGTTCAAGTTCGATAGAAAAAGGTTTCAACCCTCTCCAAAGCAAAAACCCCGGCCCGGAAATGGCTTCAATCGTCATTCTTTTATCATCAAAAATCAACTGTGCATTCAACACGGCCATGAAATAAACAACAAATTTGATTGTTAAGGCAACTAAAACCAGCAAGCCGAAGAGAACAAAAAATCCAGAACGTCTGCCTTCCAGGATTCTTGTAAACACATCGAATTCCTGGACACATAGATAGGTCACAAATCCCGTCAGCGACAGCACCATCAACAACGCAAGCAGACTTAATATTTTTCTTATCAGGGGCACACGAAATGTTTTCATAAAACCCTCCCAAATGAAATATTGAACTTGTCTGAATTATACAACTCCATCCGCCCGGTTGCAAAAAAACAGCCCGGAACCATGGTTCCGGGCTGTGCTCCTGCATGGATCAATTCCTACGGTCTCTTCCCCAACTCCACGCTTACATCCACTTTTTCTTCGCCGCGCAAAACGGTGAGGATCACGGTTTCGCCGGGGCTTTTGTGGGTGATGAGATAGGCCAGCATCTCATCAAAAGTACGGATGTCGCGCCCGTCAATGGCGATGATGAGGTCTCCGCCGCTGAACAGATCGGGAATGGCGGTTGGGGTATCCCCTGCGATCAAGCCAGCCTTATCCGCCGGGCCGCCGCTGACCACGTCTGTGATGTAGGCACCGGTGAAGGATTTCAACCCCAGTTCATTGATCATATCGAGGCTTAGCGAATCGAGCGATGAAATGCCAAGGAAGGGATAATCGTATTGTCCGGTCTCGATCAGCACCGGTACAACCCGCTTGACCATATTAATGGAAATCGCAAACCCAATGCCCGAATTGACGGGCTGTCCTGTTTCGGTGGTGCTGGTGGTGCGGATGGCACGATTGATGCCGATCACTTCACCATTGATATTGAAAAGCGGACCACCCGAATTGCCCGGGTTGATCGCCGCATCGGTCTGAATGATATCCCCAGCCGTGAAAGGACGCCCCTCCGGGGTTTCGCGGATCGCATCCAAAGTGCGGCCAAGGGCCGAGACAATGCCCACCGTCATTGTGCTGTCGAGGCCAAAGGGGTTGCCAATGGCTACTACGGTCTGACCAACTTTCAGTGAGTCTGAATCGCCGAGCGGCAGGGGGTGAAGTTCAGCGGCAGGCGCATCCACTTTAATGACCACAATGTCTGAATCCAGATCGGTTCCGATCAAAGTGCCATAGGCCATGTAACCGGAAGTGAAACGCACTTCAATGGTGCTGGCACCTTCCACAACATGATAGTTGGTAATGATGTGGCCGTTGCCATCGTACACAAAACCCGAACCCTGCCCCACATCGGTGATGATCGCCACGGTGCCCGGGCTGACATTTTCAAAAAGCGCAACCAAACCATCTGCATCGGTTACAGGGTTGGCTGTATCTGAATTGAGCGGCGACACCGGCAGAACCGGCTCAGACGGGCTGGCCGCCTGTTGCACAGGCAGGGCGGGCATCTGACAGGCAAGCATGGCCAACACTAACACAACAAAAGCTGCGATACTTCGCTTTGTTTTCATGAAATACTCCTATGTTCAACTTTAAAACTTGATACGAGCTGCTTCTTCAAGCAATTCCCTCTGTTTGGGCGAAAGGTACTTCGGAACCAATGGCTTCAGTTTTACGAACAGGTCACCATTTGTATGCGGAGTCTTAAGGCTCGGCATACCGCGTCCCGCAAGGCGGAAGACCTGATCCACCTGGGTACCGGCAGGTATGTTCAACATGACCTTGCCTGTAGGGGTTTCAACTTCGGCTTCACCGCCGATGATCAAGGTCAACACATTTACTGAGGATGTCGTGTACAGATCCTGACCATCCCGCTCGAATTGTCCCCCATCAATGATATTCACTACGAGATACAGATCGAGTCCATCTGGACCCGCACCTGCTACACGGACCTTTGAACCTGTCTTCACCCCGGCAGGGATACGGACCTGCAACGTGCGTCCATTGGTCTGAATCTGACGCAATGTGCCGTTATAGGCTTCTTTGAAGGTGATCTCCGCTTCCTGCTGATACCCCTGCTCTGCAGACTGCTCCCGCCCCGAAGAGCGCATCGCCTCGCCAAAAATGGTGCGGAAAAAATCGGAGAACCCGCCTGCACCGCCAAAGATATCTTCTGTGCCATAGCCCCTTTGCTGGGTCCCTTGCTGCTGCTGAAACCAATCATCCCAGCGGAAATCGCCCGGGCGTCCGCCGCTGGTACGGAAATTGGAATACGCGCTGCCCAACTGGTCGTAGCGGGCGCGCTTTTGCTCGTCGCTCAATACCTGATAGGCTTCGTTGATCTCTTTGAACTTATCCTCGGCCTTTTTATCGCCCGGGTTCTTATCCGGGTGATACTGCATGGCCAGCTTACGATATGCCTTACGGATATCGTCTACACTGGCTTTACGGTCCACGCCGAGGGTTTTGTAGTAATCTTTGTATTCCATGCCGCAATTGTGACACCGCGCCTTTTCCTCGTCAAGCACCCAAAGCGCACACTAACACAACTCTAACCTGTTATGATTGAGACAAAAGGAATAATAAAATGAAATCTATCTGCGTATTTTGTGGATCGTCCGACTCGGTTCATGCGGACTACAAGACTGCCGCGTTTCAAATGGGCAGTACCCTCGCCCGGAGGGGAATCCGCCTTATTTATGGCGGCGGCAAGACCGGCTTGATGGGTGAAGTGGCAAACGGGGCATTATCTGCTGGCGGGGAGGTGATCGGTATCATCATCCCATCCATGAACACACCCGCACTGGCCCACACCAGCCTGACCCGCCTGGATGTAGCCCCCGACATGCATGGACGCAAAGCCCGCATGCATGAACTTTCGGACGGTTACATTGCCCTGCCCGGCGGTTTTGGCACCTGGGATGAACTCTTCGAAACCATCACATGGGCGCAAACCGGTGCCCATGAAAAACCAGTCGGACTGTTAAATGTGAAAAAATATTACGCCCCCCTGCTGGCCGCAATGGACCATGCCGTACAGGAGGGATTTGTCTTTGAAGAACATCGCAAGGCTGTGTTTTGCGAAATGACCCCCGAGACCCTGCTGGATGAAATGTCAAAATACCAGCATCCACGCGATGCCGTGAAGCGTTGGTTGAAAGAGGATTAAGAAAACCGATTCACCCCAAATGCAAGGAATAAGCCGCGAATTATTTTAAAAGTCTGAAAGATGAACCACGGAGCCACGGAGACACAGAGAAAGCAATTAAAAACTCAGTGGTTCAAGATGGCTTTTCAAAGACATTTCTTGCAACTTATACAAGATACGAACGAGATATAAAAAAGCCGACCCTGTAAAATAGTTCGGCTTTTTTCGTATAAATTTGCGGCTAAAGAATTGAAAGATTAATTTCGGGATGTTTCATGTAATTTATTTACAGGCTCCACTCCCTATGCCAATGTCAAAATGATCGGCTCGTCTTTGGTGACGATCACCGTATGCTCGAATTGAGCAGCAATGGTGCGGTCAATGGTGCGCAATGACCAGCCGTCTGCCTCTTCGAGGACATGTCCCTTGCCTGTGGTGAGAAAGGGTTCAATGGCCAGAACCACACCTTCCTCCAACACGCGGCGATCTTTCGACTTGAAGTAGTTGTACACCTGGGTGGGTTCTTCATGCAGTTTATGCCCGATGCCATGCCCGGTCAGATCAAAGATGACCCCAAACCCGTTTCGTCTGGCTTCATCCTGTATCGCTTTCCCAATGCCGTTGAGCGGCTGCCCGGCTTTCGCCGCCTGCACCGCCTTCACCAAAGCAGATTTGGTGGCTTCGATCATTTTTTCATACACCGGCACATGTTTTGCAATGACCATCGAGCCGCCCGTATCTGCAAAATACCCGCCCATCTCGGCAGAGACATCGATATTGATCAATTCACCTTCGCGTAAAACATGGTCACCGGGAATGCCGTGTGCAATGACCGGCGAAACGCTGATGCAATTTGCACCGGGGAAGGAATACATCACCTGTGGGGCAGATCGCGCGCCCTCCTTTTCAAGAAAGGCACCGCCAATGGCATCCAATTCGGCAGTGGTCATGCCGGGACGGGCCTGCTCCATCATCAGCTTCAATGCCTGCGCAACAACACGCCCAATGGCTTTGAGTGAATTAATATCTTTTTCAGACTCAACGATCATGCTTAACCTGCTTTAAGTCCGCGCTCAATGGTTTCGCGGTGTTCAAGGAAATGTTCCGTCGTATCGCCCAATACCCACAACAAAATGGGACGTTTCTCAGGGTCAGTGGCATGGCGGGGAGCCAGCAGGTCTTCGAAACTCATCGCATCAAGCCGTGCGTAAACCATTCCATATGTTTTCTTCAAACCATCCAGCACGTCCTGCCGCGAGCGATCCTTGTTGCGTTCAAAAAGGACGGGATTGATGAGTTCCATGTCCCAGCTCTCTGTCACATTTGCAGCCACGCCCAAAACTTCGTGTGCGGGGCGTTTATCAAGGTGAACGCCGATAAGAACATTCATCCACTCGGTGAGGTGCGCAAGATTATCTTTTGGGGTCCAGCCGCCCGGGTCGGGACGGGTCATCTGTGCATCGGTGAGATTCTCTGCCAGTTGCAGAAGCAGTTTCCACTCACGTTCGATCGCAGACATTAATTCCTTTTTACTACCGGGCATCCATTGTTCATCCATGATGGTCTCCTAACCAACGATCAGCTTGCCTTCTTCAAGTTGCTCTTTGTCTTCGTCCTTGCGCCAGATCCATGCCTCTCCACTGACGAGGGTGGCTTTTTTTCCATCCACCTTGATGTGCGCCCCATCCGAAAGCATGACAATGGGGTTATCGTGGAAGAAGTGATAATCTGCCAGCCATTCATCCTTTACTGATTGGCCGTGCAGATCAAGCGGGTAGTGTGGAGAGATGTTGAACGGCACGGCGCCCAAGCCATCGAAAAATGTCGTCCCCACGGTGTTGAGATCTTTTGAGGTCAAAATATTGGGTCCGCACAAAATAGCGCCTGCGCTGAATCCAACCAATGGCAGGCCTGCTTGAATTTTCTTCTTCAGATAAAGCGCTATTCCATTAAGATGCAGACGATGGTTAAGCAAAAAGGTGTTGCCACCGGGAATATAGACGAGCGATGCATCCCGCAAAATATCTTCGATCTCTTTTTGGCGCATCAACTCGGTGTTGACCATTTGCAAACGCGCCAACCCTTTGAAGGCGGTTTCGTTCAACTCCAGCCAGCGCTCGGCGTACAGCGAACCCAACGGCAAATAGGCCACGAGCGGATCACGCTTGTCTTCCAAATAAGGGCGGCTCGCTTCGATCACATCACTGATGTCACCCCTGCCAGGCGTGGAAAGGAGATGGAGATTAAGAGGCATGATATTTACCCTTCACCCTGTAACCTTCCAACGATCACCCGCTTCAACCCCTCCTGTACGGTCTCCCAACTCTGATCTGAATTGACCACGATCCAGCGTTTCGGCTCGGCTTTGACCATTTCCAAATACCCAGCCCGGACACGTTTATGGAATTCGACGGTCTTGGCATCCATGCGATTCCAGTCTTTGTCGCCTTTTTTGCGGGCAAGGCCCACTTCCACATCCAGATCAAGCAGAACGGTCAGGTCGGGGGTCAACCCGCCTGTTGCATACTTCACCAATGCGCGGACCTCATCCAGATTCTGCTGATGGCCATAGCCTTGATAGGCGATCGTTGAGTCAAAATATCGGTCGGAGATGACGATCTCCCCCGCGCTCAAACGCGGCTGGATGACCTGCTCAACGATCTGCGCACGGGCGGCCTGATAGAGCAGGGTTTCAGTACGCGGATGCATCTCAGCGTTCTTCAGGTCGTGCAAAATATCGCGGATCTGTTCGCTGATGGAAGTGCCGCCCGGTTCACGGGTGGGGAAGACAACATATCCCTGCTCGCGGAGATACTCCACGAGGTATGGGATGTGGGAGGTTTTGCCAGAGCCTTCGGGGCCCTCAAGAGTAATGAACATGGTTTAGGAAATAGTGAATAGGTTTACGTGAATAGGATGTTGCAAATGGTAACATAAAAAATAGGGAGCAGGACAAGCCCGCTCCCTATTCCCTATTTACTATGTTCTATTCCCTGAAAATCCTCACATGCCTGCGCGGTTCCTTGCCGTACGAGTGGCTGACGAGCTCGGCATTGCGCGCCATTTCGTGTTGCAAGCGGCGCACCAATGATGGTCCGGGCGGCAGGTCTACCCAGCGCTCACCGTTCAACACGGCTGAGATGGCCTGCTCGGTCTGGCCGCGAATGTCTTCCATGTTATCGCGCGGGGCCTGGTGCTCGGTAAGGTTATAAAGATCTCCGAGGAATTGTTCCACCTGCGCGACAGTGTTCGCACGCAGTACATAGATGGGCATGCCGCGCGATTCGGCATCAATGACGGTTTTTTCGCGGTTGCGGTAATACGTCCGCAGGGTGACGAGCACATCCGCTTCGCTGACATCGGCCACCACCACGGCGGGCACGCCGATCCGCTTGGCGGCTTGCATCAATCGGTTGCGGGCTACGCCATAGGCAAATACCCGCACGGTCTGCAATCGTGCGCCAACGCTCGGTGTGCCAATGACGGGCGGGTTGATCGAGTCAGAGCGTTGAGTCTGCTCCTGGATAACGGGAGCAGGCCTGCCCGTCGTTTGATCGGTGGTTCCCCGTCCGCGGCGCGGGAGTTTTGTATCCGCTTTTTGAGCGGGTTTGGTCGGCGCTGCTTTTTCGATCTGGATCTGCCCCGCCTCATCGCGTGTGCGAATTTCGGGCGGCATGGGCACGTCGCGCAAAAGTGAATCTACCGCCGACATGATATCGAGATGGACTGCGAAGCGTTCGCGGTGCTGGATCTCGATGAGGACATCGAAGGTTGGGGGCGCGCGTCTTTCGAGGACCGTTTTCTGGGTGCCGCGTCGACGGGCTTCTTCGTCTGAAAGTGTGACCGCTTCGATTCCACCGACAAGGTCGCTCAACGTGGGGTTGAGCAAAAGGTTATCGAGGGTCTGGCCATGTGCCGTGCCGATGAGTTGTACACCGCGCTCGGCGATGGTGCGTGCGGCAAGGGCTTCAAGTTCGCGCCCGATCTCGTCAATGACGATGACTTCGGGGTTGTGGTTTTCGACCGCTTCGATCATCACTTCATGCTGAAGCATGGGTTCACGCACCTGCATACGGCGCGCCTTGCCTACAGCGGGGTGTGGAACATCGCCATCGCCGCCGATCTCATTGGATGTATCAACGATGACCACGCGTTTGTTTTCAGCGAGGATGCGGGCGGCTTCACGCAGCAGCGTGGTTTTGCCCACGCCAGGGCGGCCCAGGATCAAAACGGATTTACCCGATTCGATGATGTCTTGAATGATATCCACAGTGCCGTACACGGCGCGGCCCACACGGCAGGTCAGGCCGACAATGGCACTGCGCCTGTTGCGAATGGCAGAGATGCGATGGAGCGTGCGTTCCATGCCTGCACGGTTGTCGGCATCAAATGTGCCGATGCGCTCGGTGATGTGGTCGATCTCAGCGCGGGTGATCTCTTTTTCAGAGAGGACAATTTCACCTTCGACAAAGCGCGCAGTGGGCACTCTGCCAAGGTCAATAACGATCTCCAGGAGTTTGTCACTATTGTTGGCCTTCTCCACTGCATGACGAATGGAAGTGGGAAGGACATCGAGGAGAGCATCGAGGTCGTCTGTGATTCTGTGTTGAGTCATATGTTAAGTTTCAGCTTGCAAGTGTCAGGTATCAAGTGACACGTGATGGTAAAAGGGAGGGAAGACGAAATAAGGTATGCCGCGCAAATCCGCGCGAAACACGTTGCAGGGAAGCTGGGTTAGAGGAGGGTGTGGTTGAGCATGTTGGAGTACCGCCTATTAAAGGGTGTCACGGTTCACGTGCCGGGGGTGCCCATTACCACGGCATTAAATTGGTGTCGCGTGCAGGGATATTATAGCAGGATGGCGATTAACATTAAATTAAAGGCATGTGTTAATTTCGTTGATTTGTCTGACGAATTTAGCCGTTTTGCTGGTGCCAATTCTTCAACACAAGGTACACCACAGGCAGATTGGGGTTCAAGCCCGAGAGGCGGAGCGATTTTCGATTTACCAGATGGAGAAGAACGAAAAATATTTTTCCGTTACGTGATTGTTGATAAGCAAACTGGACGCTGCGAATCTCATCTGCAAGCAGGGTCTTTTCACGGAAAAGATATTTGATGGTCATGGATTTTCCATCCAAAGTGAGCGAGCGGGGACGGAAAACAATGGTGCCTGCAAATACAACCATGACAATAAATAAAACGATCAGAGGTGCAAAGATAACCGAGCCTAAACGGGCCGTATCGGGTGAGCTGTACAGGAAATACCCAACCCCCGCAATCATGCTGAGAAATAAAACCAGGAAGGCAAGGCCTGCCAACAGGAAAAAACTTCCACTCTTTAATTCGTCATACTCGCGTGGGTTGAACAAGTCGGGGCGTTTGTTTCCGATGATCTCGATCACTTCTTCATAGCGGGGCAGG
>DAOQID010000077.1:15422-16943 GCA_035339375.1 Anaerolineales bacterium
GGCGGGCTTTTTCCCAATCTACATACGCAGAATCTTTCAAAAGGTAGAGGCGGATGCCATGATATTTTACGTTGACATAATGCTCGGCACCCCAGTCGTTGAGGTTCTGTGAACCGACTTCGAATTCCTGCACATAGGTGGGCATGAGGATCTTGATGGAGTAGTTCAGGTCATATTTGTTATGGCCGGGGACGCTGCTCATGCCGAGCCAGCCCATTTGACCGGAAAGGTCGGGGGGCAGGTTGGCAATATATGGGTCTGATTTGCCGAGGAAATCAATGGCGGGACGGTCAGTGTAGTAGGGAATCGTCCCCGCCCAAAAGACTCCGATGGTGGCTTTTTCATCGGTCAATTCGTTGATGGCAATGGCAATGTCGGTTTGTTTGTGGGTGGCGCCATTGTCGTGAGGCAGGGCAGAAAGGGTCATCTCGCGCAGGAAGCGGGAGTCTGCGAGGGAAAGTCCGCACAATGCCAGGGTGAAGATGATGATGGAGGACGCTGGAGCAGTTTTCAGTTTGGGGAAGAAGCGCAGCGCTTCAGCGCATCCTTCGAAAAAGAGAATGAATAAAAACGGCATGGTCGGCGCCATGATGCGCCAGTAATTCCACGGGTCGCCGCCGACATAGATCTGATAAAGCACCGAGGTAAGGAAAATCGCAAGCAGGTACAGCTTTTGGAAAGAGAATTTCAGCAGCACCCCGATGAGCGCAAGAAGAAAAATGAAGCTGGTCTCTTTCAGGAATGGTTGAATGAATCCCCAGCCATTTTGCAGGCGATCGACCAAAGGCATGCCGACGAGTTTGAGGGTGTAGGTGTTGGGAACGATCTCGCCGTAATAAAAATAGCGAAAAACGGTTTGCCCGATGACAAAGGCTGAATACAGGAAGCCAGCCACGAAAAAAATGGAGATCGATCTGTGCCCGTTTTTGAGGGTGGGGATCAAAAATAAAAAGGCAAGCGCGGCAAAGAGGAGCGAGTCGTTGCGGGTGAGAAATGCCAGGCCGAACAAAATTGACATGGGGAAAATCGGCGGCAATCGGCGCTTCAGCGATTCGGTGAGTGGCTGTGAGTTGACATATTGAAGGGAGAAGAAGACACCTGCGCCGAGGAGGAAAGCAAGCATGCCTGTTTCCATCCCCATGAGCGACCAGTAGTTGAGCGGATAATACAAAAGAATGGCGGCAAAGAGAAAATATTTTGCGGCGGGTTGTCTATTTGGGTTGATGGTGTGAAAGATCTGCAATGCCAAAAACGCCGAACCGAGGACGAAGAAAATGCCCGTCAGTTGAACCGCCAAAACAGCATATCGTTTTTCAAAGAGAAAGGTCGCCACCGACATCATCAGGGTCATCAGCAGGTTGGTGTAGCCTTCCACACGCTCCGCGCCGCCTGTATTCCACACCAGCCCATGTCCGTGTGAAAAATTCCATGCGTAACGCATGGAGATCATTGCATCGTCGAAGAGGTTGAAGTATCGGCGGTCATCTATGGCTACGTAGGAGGAATGATAAATAAATGCCA
>DAOQID010000077.1:17043-18992 GCA_035339375.1 Anaerolineales bacterium
TTGAAGTATCGGCGGTCATCTATGGCTACGTAGGAGGAATGATAAATAAATGCCAGCGCCCACATGCCAAAAAGGGCGGAGAGCAAAACGATAATCCAATTCTCTTTCAAGAAAATACGTGTTTTTTCTGTCAACATGATCTTTCAAATTGTGTAGTGTGATACTCGACCATCACCAGGCAAGGATGGTGGTCACTTTATCCCAATCAATATCGGGTGAACCTTTCAGAAGATACAATTTGGCGTCGTTGTATTTCACCCGCACATAGTATTCCTCGGCCCAGCCGCTGAGTTTTTGCGTACCCCAATCGAACTCTTCCACATAGGTGGGGAGCAGTTGCTGGATGGAATAGGTCAGGTCATATTTGTTATGGCCGGGCATGCTGTTCATGCCGAAGCCCGCGCTCTGCCCTGAAATATCAGGCGGCAGGCTGGCAATGTATTTATCAGACTTGCCGAGAAAATCGATCGCGGTGCGGTCGGTGTAATAGGGAAGCGTACCGCCCCAAAAGACCCCAATGGTGGCGCCTTCTTTGGTCAGGTCATTGATGGCAATCGCAACTTCCACATGGGCCTGTGCATAATTATTCTGGTATGGCAGGTCAAGCAGCAAAAATTCCTTCATGAAGCGAGCATCTGCAAAAAACAATCCAAAAACAGACAGCGCCGCCAGTGTGAAATTGCGAATCCAACCCGTTCGAGCAAACCGTTCTGCAATTTCAAAACATGCGAATGAAAAGAGCAAAAGCAGCAGAGGCATGGTCGGCGCCATGATGCGCCAGTAATTCCACGCATCGCCGCCGACATAAATTTGATACATCACCGAAACAAGGAAAAAGCCAAACAGGTACAGCCTCTTCCACGAAAATCTCAGCGCCAGCCCTGCAAGCGCAACGAGCAAAAGCGCCGCCGTTTCCTTCAAAAACGGCAAAATGAATCCCCATCCATTCCGCAGGCGTTCATCAAGCGCCATGCCGACAAGTTTCAACGTGTAGGTGTTTGGCATGATCTCGCCATAATAAAAATAACGGAACGCCATCTGCCCAAGGACAAAAGCCGAATACAAAGCCCCTGCTGCAAGAAAAAGATACACATGGCGGCGTCCGCGCTTCAAGGTTGGGAGCAGGAATAAAAACGCCAGCGCTGCAAACACCAGCGAGTCATTGCGGGTGAGAAAGGCCAGGCCAAACAAAACGGACATGTAAAGAATTTGCGAATCAGCGGAGGTTTGCGAGTCCGCGTACTTGAGCGAGAGGAAAATCCCCGCAGTGAGAAAGAACGCCAGCATCCCCGTTTCCATACCCATCAGCGACCAGAAGTTGAGCGGATAGTAGAGCAGGATCAAGGCAAAAGGGAGATAACGATGAAGACCCGAATCAGACGTCCCGAAATTTGATTCGGCGTTCTTTGAAATCCCCTCCCCGATGCAGACCGTCATCCATGCTGTGCCGAGTGTGAAGAAAATGCCCGTCAATTGAATGGCAAACACGGCATAGCGTTTGTCAAACAAAAATGTAGCCACCGACATGACCAGCGTCATCAACAGGTTGGTATAGCCTTCGACACGCTCTGTACCGCCTGCGTTCCACACCAGGCCGTGTCCGTGTGCAAGGTTCCACCCATAGCGCATGGAGATCATGGCATCATCAAAAAGGTTGAAATACAGGCGTCCGTCGCTGGCCACGTAGGAGGAATGGTAAATGAAGGCCAGTGCCCATACGCCAAACAGCGCAGAAAGGAGGAGCAGAAGCCAATTCTTCTTCCAATAAATATTTATGTTTTCGATCATGTTTTCCTGTAACTCACCTTGTCAGGCCGCTGTTCACTCAGTACCCAATCCCATCTCCGGAATCGACGGAAGCGTGCCGCTGTACAACCAATTGTTGAAGAACTCACCCAATTCCTGTCCGCTGATCTCCTCGGCCACAGCGACAAAATCTTCGGTGGTGG
>DAOQID010000078.1:0-13179 GCA_035339375.1 Anaerolineales bacterium
TCCTAAATAATTTATCCAGGTTGGCAAGCGTAACAGGTTTGGTGAGGAAATCATCCATGCCTGCTTCGAGGCACAGCTTTTTACTGCTCACCATGGCATCAGCGGTAATTGCAACGATGGGAATATGCCTTCCCGTTCCTGCTTCGCTCTTGCGGATGAGACGGGTGGCGGTGAAACCGTCCATTTCGGGCATGTGTACATCCATCAGAACCAGCGAAAAGTCATCAGGGTGTATTTGGAGCAACTCAACCGCCTCCCTGCCGTTCCCAGCCTGTTTTATGGTGAGGTCAAATTCCTGTAACTGGAGAGTGAACAGGTCACGGTTAACGAGGTTGTCTTCAACGATCAAGATCGGTTTTCTGCTCGAATAATTCAGGTATTTCTTTTGCATCCCACGGGAAGAAAACTCTGTTTCTTCCTGATCCTTTGGGGCAGTGGTATACAAGGGCAGGCTAAACCAAAACGTAGACCCTGTACCTTCAAACGATTCAAATCCAATCTCACCATGCATCAAATCCACCAAACGCCTGGAAATGGCCAGGCCAAGGCCCGTTCCACCGTGTTTACGGGTGTTCGAGCCATCAGCCTGGGTGAAAGGCTCAAAAAGTTTACTTCGCATCATATCAGAGACGCCAATTCCATTATCCTGCACGGTAAAGGTGGTCATCAACGTGTTCTGGTTGATGCTTGTTCCCGAAATATTGATGAAAACGCAGCCATTCTTCTCGGTAAATTTGATGGCATTGCTGACAAAATTTCCGAGGATCTGACGAATCCTGCCGCCATCACCAACGAGGGTCTCAGGAATGGATGCGGTCGCCATCATGGAGAGAGTGATGTTCTTCTCCTGCGCCCGCGGCTGGAATAGTTTGATCAGATCACGGGTCATCTCTACAGGGTTAAAAACGGATGGAATGATGGAAAGTTTGCCCGCTTCGATCTTGGAAAAATCAAGGATATCGTTCAGAATGGCAAGCAGGCCTTGCGTGGAGGAATCGATGGTCTGCGCAAACTCCCGTTGCTCGTCATTCAAATCTGTGCTGAGGAGCATTTCGGTCATGCCCATAATGGCATTCATCGGAGTTCGAATCTCGTGGCTCATGGTGGCCAGGAAGGAACTTTTGAGATACGAAGCTTCCAATGCACGGTCGCGGGCATCTGCCAGATCAATATTACTTTTTTCGATGGCGGTGGCATAATCACGGAGCAGGTTTTCCATCTGCCGCCGCTCCGTCAGATCGGTGATCACATTGATCGTCCCAGCGAACTGCCCATCTACAACATGAGGCACGCTGGTGACAAGGGCATACACCTCATCACCATTTCTACCGCGCAATCGTATTTCAAGCGTGGTCACCTCACCTACATTGCGTTTCGACAACACCGTTTTAACCAACTCATGGTCTTCAGGAAAAGTGACATCAAAGGCGGTCAACCCGACCAGTTGCTCCGTTTCGTATCCCAATATTTTCGCAGAGTATGGGTTTGCAAACGTGAAGTGGCCTTCTTCATCGATCACGGTCAACCCCTGCCCCATTTGAGTGGTAAGGGTTTGGGCAAAGTCACGTTGATTTTGCAGTTCTCCGCCTGTCTTCTTACTTTCAGTTACGTCTGTGCCGATCCCGATCAAAAGGTCACGCGGACCTTTTCGGTCGGCCAGCATCAACCAACGCCAGTCACCATTTTTATGGCGTACCCGATGTTCATACGGCTTGTCATCCACCTGACGCAGCCCGGCAGCGGCCTTGCTAATGTAATCCCGTTCCGCCAGCACATCCCCCCCGGAGATCCGCTCCAATTCCCACCAGCCATTTCCGATCAGTTCTTCGGGTTCATACCCAAGGATCTCCTTCACCGATGGGCTGATATACACCACCTCGGCATTGCTGTTAGCCACCAGGACCAGGTTTCCGATCGAACGCAGAATTTCATCGGAAAGCGCAAGTCTATTCTTTTCGGCCTCATATTCTGTGATATCCAAAGCGTACAGGGTGACATACCCCATTTCGGGTGTGGGATTAAAGTGACAGGAATATAACCTGCGGCCATGTTGAATGACCCTTTGAATATGTGTTTTTCTTTTGAGAGCCTGCTCAAAAAAGCCCACCCACTCTGAGGGGACCTGTCCCGTAACGGACATTCCACTACGCCTTAAAAGCCGTTTACCGCTTTTGTTCGCAAAAAGGATCCTTCCATCTCTGCCAATGCGAATCTCAGCATTGGGGTTTTCCCGTGCATCCGTGATGGGCAGATCGGTCAGGTTTTCTTCCTGCCCGTCAATCAAGGAGTCTCTCAAAGATATAAGCGAAACAGGTTGATCATTGAGACTCCCCTTCCCAATGGAGGCCATTACAAGGAATTCATAACCACTTTTATGCAGAACCCATACCCGATGAGATTTTACGATTTTTCGATTTTCAACGTTAGTATTCAGCAGCAACAAAACCAGATCTTTACGATTTTTTGCGTTCTTCTTCGGCAGGAGGTTTTCCACGGTCATTGTTTGAAATTCATCCATAGAATAGCCGAACATCTCCGCAGCAAATTGATTCGCGCGGATGACCCTGCCAGATTCATCAAAGGCGATCAGTGCATCCATCGCCACGGAAAAGAAAAGATCAAGCATTGCTTTTAGCCACCTGTATCAAAGGCAGTTGTCTGGCGCGGCCGCTAAAATTCCACCACAACAAACTGGCAAACAAAACCGCCATCACCACCACCTGCACATAAACAACCTGCGCAAGTGTCTGATGAAAGAAGATGATCCCAAGCACCTGTGCCACGCCCGCCGCAAGCGCAAAGCGCGTTTCTCTTCCCATGCCAAGCGATAACCTGTAATTGATGACCACGTTCGCCAGCGCATACAAGGTGGTGGCCAGCGCATACAGCCAAAGCAACGGTGCAATGCCAAGGTATTGACTGCCGAACAAGATCTTCACGATCCACTCGGGCACGAACAAAGTCAGTAAAACAATGGGCAACGACACGCCCAACACAATGCCAAGCGAAACCCAAAGCAAATGACTGTGAGGCTCCCCCTGTTTTTGCTTTTGCGCCACGATCGGGAACATGGTGGTCACCACAGACCAGGTTGCAAAAAACACAATACGTCCGATCAAAGCCAGTGCGGCATACTGCCCAGCCTGGTCTGATTCATAGAAGCGCTTCACCAGGATCACATCACTATTATTGATCAAGATCTGTCCCAACTGCGAAACCAGCACAGGCACGGCAAAGGCGAACAACTCTTTGCGCAATTCGGTCTGGATATCTTCCTTTGTGAAAAGATCTCGCACAGCCAGCCGTGCTGTGAGCCATGTGGCGAAGAACGAAAGACTGATGCCAATGACCGCCCCATTGACGGATAATCCCAGCGCCACCAATATGATGCTGACAAACAGGCGGGTCCACATCTCAACCTGATAGCTGATCGCCAAAACCTTGAAATGGGTCCGCCCCTGAAGAATTCCACGCTCCACACCCTGCAGCAAACTAAATGGCAGCGCCGCCCCAAAAATGATGAAGGGTAAAAATGATTGCGTGTGAAAAAAACTTTGCAACAACGGCGCAAAAGTGGCGAATAAAACCGTCAGCGTAAGACCAAGCGCGGCGGCGATGCGCCAGATGAACCGTCGAATCGAAGCGAGGGTCTTAACATCCGCATCCGCAGCATGGATGGCCGTGTAACGGGCGGTCGTCATCTGTATCGGAGCAGTGATGAATGTGACAATGAGCAACAGGGTGACGATCAACGAAAGGTCGGCAAAAAGCGACGGCCCCAACCAGCGCCCCATGATGAGGTTGTATACGTAGTTCCCCGCATTGACCACCGTCATGCTGACCATGAGCAAAGCACTGGCCGATGCGATCTTTGATCGTAGAAGTTCTTTTATTTTCTGTATCATCGTTTCAAAATATTTTGCACCGTTTCAAGCACCATCTTTGAGCTGGAAGGCTTGGTCAGAAAACCCTGAATGCCTTCACGCTCCGCCCGCAGACGTTCCTCATCATCGCCGCTGCCTGTGAGGATAATGACAGGCAGATGCTCAAATTTATCTGCAGAGCGAATATGCTTGAGCAGGGTAAGACCATCCATGACAGGCATGGCCACATCTACAATGGCGAGGTCTGCATCGTACTGGTCCAGTAACTCCAGGGCGGTTTCTCCATTGGCGGCGGTAATGGTTTCGTAGCCAGCTTTGTTCAAGGTGTAGTTTAGGATGCGCTGGTTGTTGGGTTCATCATCAACGATCAGGATACGTGCCATGCTAAAACCCTCGCGGTACGATCTCAGAACGTTCAATGGATACGAACACCTGGTCAAATTTGGTCAGCTTCAAAATGCGTGATGCCACCTCGGCCTTTGGCCACACCAGACGCACATCGCCATTCTTCAAGCGGGCGCGCTTCAACGCGCTGACCAGAACAGCCAGCCCCGCCGAGTCCAGCACGGCTACATCCGAAAGGTCGAACACAAAGTGTGAGAATTCGTTTGCCAGGTAATCATCCACCCTTTTCCGCAGGGCGGGTGCCTCCAAGGCATCCAACCTGCCATTCAGAGCGATCGTGGCGATCTTGATAACCTGTTCACTGATGCTAATTTCAAGTGTCATGGGAAGTTCCTCTTTCTATTTATTGCTCATTGAATACGTTTGATCAGCCGCCAAACATTCTTTGAATCTTCAAATTTATATTTGACGTCATCCATCAGCATTTGGATGATAGCCATGCCATACCCGCCTTCGGCCAAATCAGTTGGATCTGGCATGGCAATCCCTGCCATGTCTACATTGGCAGGCTTGCCCTCATCACGGGTCTCGATCGTGACGAAATCGGTATCACAAGTGATGTTGACGGTGATATTTCCATTTTCATTGCCTTCGTAGGCATGGTCGACCAGATTGGTGAGGAGTTCATGCAGGGCGAGTTCACAGCCATTGATGATCTCTTCCGTCACCTGGTTGTAAGCCAGCAAGCCTCGCAATCGTTCCGAAGGCAGGCGAATTTCCTTGTAAGTGGAACGGATATTGATCAATTCAGACTGCATTCTTAATTCATTCACCTTGATCACTAGAATGGTTCGGTCATCATCCTGAAGATGCGACCCCGAAAAGGCGTTAACATCTGCCAAAAGCGCGGAAACCATTTCTTCAGCAGGGGCATTCCGCGAACGCTCCAGGCAGGCCTTCATGCGGTCATAGCCATACATTTCATCTGAAGAATTACGCGATTCGGGGAAACCATCTGAAGCAATGACAAAAATATCGCCTGTCGCAAATTTGATGGTTTGGGATGTGTAATCGTAAATATCCAGCACCCCGATGGGAATATCCTGGGCTTCCAGTAAATGGGCTTCACACCCCGCGGGAATGTAGAAAATCGGACTATGCCCCGCATTGCTAAACGTCACGGTGCAATTCTTGCGATCCAACAGGCCCAGAAAAACGGTGGAGAACATGCCCACATTGGAAAAATCGCTGAACAGATCGTGGTTCAACCTGTTCAATACCTGATGCGGATGTGAGAACGGCATTTTGCGCGATGCAGATTTGATGACCGTATGCGTCATACTCATCAACAGCGCAGCAGGCATACCTTTGCCTGTCACATCTCCCACGGCAAAGACCAGCGAATCTTCCGAGCGATCAATGACATCGAAGAAATCGCCGCCTACCTCGAGTGCAGGTGTGGAGGTGGCATAAATATCGAGTCCTGTCACCTTTGGCAGGGATTGTGGAAGGATGGCGATTTGCACCTGGCGGGCAATATCCATTTCCGTTTCCATGCGGGCGCGTTCAAGGGCCTCCTTATGCAGGAAGGCACTTTCAAGCCGCGCACCCACATAGCCTGCAATGGCTTTCGCCAACTTAATATCTGGAGAAGTAAAATCACCCGTTTTATTGAAAACCCCAAATGCGGCAAAGACCTCATCACGCACAGGCAACGAAACCATCATTACATTTCTCAAACCCGGGGGCAGAGTTTCAGATTCTTTAAAAGTATGGCGTGTTGGGTCACGGCGGAACAAGGTCGCCGCCGCTTCCAAATGCGCATGGTGCAGGGGGGCATCGGAAACCTGATGGATGACAGACTTCTTGCCCTTCTCCATCAACACCGCAAAACCGCCATCCACATTCATCAGGTGAGTTGATTCTTGCACCAGTAGATCGAGCAGGGCGGGAATTTCCAAGGTGCGGCGGGAAGCCTGCGACAATTCATAGATCGCCACCAGCCTGTCTTGAGTCTCCACCAGGGCAGCAGTGAGATTTTCCAGTTCCAGGTCAGCCGTGAGCAGATTGGAAAGGATATCAAGCATCGATTCAGCGATCGGCCTGCAATTCTCGTCCACGATTCCGTGAATTCGCAGAGCCAGGTTCGAGGTCCGCGCATGAACGAAGAGGGCGGGTGAAGAATCACTGCACTCCTGCGGAAAAGTCGCCAGCACCTGACCAGCTTCCATCAATTCCACGCAAGTTGCACCCACCCGCATCCACACAGATGCAAGCGAATAAAACTTTTTGCGATGGTTTTCCAAGTGTTCAGCCAGCATGGTTTCCTAAAATGCCTTGCCTGCTTCAGTTTCAGATGCGTAAATTCCAAACGCCTTGTCGAGGCGGGTTAATTCAAAGATCACACGCACAGGCTGCTGCAGCGAACACAGATTCAAATTACCCGACTTTTCACGGCAGTTCTTCATTCCGCGCACCAGCACAGAAAGCGCAGTGGAATCTATAAAATTGACTCCCTCCAGATTGACAACCACCTTCACCCTGCCCTGATTCACCTGTTCCTGCAGCCAGGCGTTGACAGGCTCCACTTCATGCGCATCAAAACGACCTTTGAGCTGCAACACCGAAATCGGTCCATTCACCACCTTGATCATTTCCATAAAAACTCCTTATTTCCTTTTCAATAATTCTTCGAAATGGATGAGATACCAATCAACCACTTCAGTGATCGGCAGGCCGTTGGCAGCTGTATAGTTTCGCAGCCCGATCTCCATTTGACGCTCGGGGTTATCAATCACGCGTGCAATTGCATCGGCAAGGCTCTTTGAATTCGTCGGTTCAAAAAATTCGCCGTCGTATCCTTCTTCAAGCACCAATTCGGCAAGGTCGCCCAATTTTGGAAGCACGACCGCCTTTCCAAAACCACCCGCTTGATGCAACACACCCGAACTCCCGGTTGTGGATGTGTAAGGAAACGCCACGACCCATGCTTCACCAAAAATACGTGGAACATCCTCTTCAGCCACATAACCCGTGTACTCCACATTTTTCACATGGGCATATTTTTCCTGCATGGTCTTCAAATATCCCGCTGCATTCGGGCTGTCGGTGCCTGCAATGACCAACCTCAGATCAGGGTGTTGTGTTTGCAACATGGCATGCGACTCGATCAGCAGGTCCACGGTTTTGTAGGTGCCAAATTTTCCAAAGGTCATAATGGTGGGCGTACCGCCTGGCAGGGGCTTCGGCTCTGTATCGGTGGGTTCTTCAAACGATCCATGCGGCGCCAGCAACACATTCGTTGCATCGTATTTGCTTTCAAGAATCTCAACGTACTTGGGAATGGTCACCGCCACCAGATCGGCAGCCAGCAAAAAGCGGGTGACGATATTTCCCATCAACCGAATCACCGCCTCGATCAGCGGGTTGCTGCCAAACCCCGCCGATTTCAAATTCACCGTCTCCATAATGTTATGGAGTAGAACCGCCACCTTAAAACCAGACACCTTCAAAAACCACGGAGTCAGCAAGCCCAGCGTGGCGGGAATTTTTTTATCGGCAAAAGATGCAAATTGAATATTGAACAAAACGATATCTGGCTCAACTTCTTTTACCGCCTTGCGGATACGGAGGATGTTATCCAACGCGCCGAACTTCCAACACGGCACGCATCGAATCGGAACCTCGTCCTGCTTCTGTCCGAGTGAGTAAGATTCACCCTCAGGCAGTTCGTCCACCAACAAAATGATCTCCTGCACATACTCCACCTTCGTCTTCAAAAAACGGACGAAATGAAAAGCATATTCGTTCAAAGAGCCCTTTGAAGGTGGATGGGTGGTGACAATGGCGATTCGCATTTGATTTGTCGTCGTCATTGGTACACCCCGCGCAGGTCATTGGATTTGATCTTCAACAGGTCACGCAGGAAACGCTGTACTTCCTTGCGTGTGTCCACTTTGGAGCCTGGGGCATCGATCCACGAAACAGGGACCTCGGCAATTTTGTATCCGTACTTGGATGCCAGATATAAAATTTCAAGGTCAAAGGAAAAGCCCATGATGGTCTGCTTGGCATGGAGCTTTTGGGCGGCTTCATGGGTGTACATTTTGAATCCGCACTGCGTATCCCGCACACCGATACGGAAAATGTTTTTCACGATCCAGCGCAACCCCCCGCTGAGGATCTTTCTGAAGAGCGATTTCTTGCCTTCTTCGGCACCTTCCGCGGCCCGTGAGCCAACAGCCACATCGAAGCCGTCATGCTCAAGTTTGTTGAGCAGTTTTGAAACTTCTTCAATGGGGGTGGAGTTATCGGCATCGGCAAAAAGGACATATTTTCCGCGGGCAGCCAGCATCCCCCGTTGAACCGCACTGCCCTTGCCGCCATTTTTCGGGGCTTTGAGAACGGTCAAATTCACCAGGCCAAGTTCTTCCACAATGGCCACGGTATCATCCTTTGAGCCGTCATCTGCGATGAACATCTCCCACGGAAAGCCGAGATCTGAGACATGTGAAGCGATCGCGCCTATCGTTGCAACGATCCGCTCGCGCTCGTTGTAGGCTGGGATGACAATGGACAGCTTCGGCTCCTCGGAAATGGGAACGATTTTCCATTGGGCATAATTTTCATAAGGCATTCGAACCTCCTTTTACGCAACAAAGATCCAATTGACGAAAATAGAAACAAAAACACCGAGCAACACGGCAAACGACATGCCGAAAGTACGGTCTACGGCTTCGCGGCGCCCCCACCACCCCATCAACATGAAAGCGGGGAATTGTGTCAGCACATAGCGGATGATGCTGCCCACAGCACTGGCTGAAGGGACCAGCAGCATGATCAAAACAAAAATGGCATAACCTTCCCCCAATCTGAACCAAATGAAAGGGACCAGGGCAAGGAAGAACAGCATGGTGGTGACATTCCAGAAACGGGTCAGCCAACCCTTGTTCACTTCGCCTTCCATCAAGGCAGTGATATTTTTCTGAAGCACGGCGATCGGGCCGATATTTTCACGCCCCCACGCGGCCTGCGTTTCGATAAAAGCCAGCGGCCGTTGGAAGTTCACCTGAAGGAAGTAAATGTAGGCAAGCATTCCCAATGGAATTAGTGAAATAATGATGACTTGAAACCAGTTGTGTTTAAATCCATTCCACAGGTTGAGCCAGGTTTGCTTTTTGTGCATGGCGGTGAAAGACCAGCCCTGCACCCGCAGCCACTCCCATAAAACCAAAGCCCACATGAGAATGCCAAGGTTGCGCGTGGCGGCGGTCAGCATGCCGAGGATGGTGGCTGGCACCCAGCGTTGTGTTCGGGCGTAATACATGGTTGCCACAGAAAGAAGCACAAAAAGACTCTCGGTATACAGTGAGGAGAAAAAAAACGAGGTGGGGAAAAATGCCAGGTAGAACACCGCACGCCGGGCTGAGTCAGAATCGAATTCGCGTTCAGTCAACAGGTAGAAAAATATCAAGGCGCCAAGGAAAGCCAGGTTGCTGAGCAGAACCCCAGTCAGAATCAGGTTGCCGCCTAACAGTTTCGAAGTGACACGCATCAACATGGGGTATAGCGGGAAGAAGGCTACATTGCTTTGCTGCTTGGGACGAAACCAGTAGCCGTCGGTGGCGATATCCACATAATATTGGCTGTCCCATTTTGTCCACATGGAAAGGAAGGGACTGTTCTCATCGGCGATCCAATGACCTTCTTCAGTGGGCAGCATGGTATCGGCAAGGATGCCTGCTCCAAAGATAAGCAGGCGGCTGAGTGAAAAAGCAAGCAGGGGAATGAGCAGCCAGGCTGGAAGTTTCTTCATTGCGTCACATCCAGTTTCACATCTTCAAAAATGACGGGGCCGCCATAGGCCAACAGCCCGATCCATCCCTCCTGCGAGGACAGAGTCACATTCTTGACGATCTCTTTATCGTTGACATATATGGTCATGGAATCGAGTTTGACCACCAATTTCAAGACAAAGGTATTGCTGGTCTTTTCGAGCGGTGCCGAGCCCTGTCCTTTGAATTTTCCTTCGGCATTGATCGTGCCCCACCAAATGGCTTTGCCGCCATCTTTTAAGCGGACAATGTAAGAGTTGTTCTTTGTGCCTCGCTCGGTCATGTGGATGATGAACCCGCCGCCTGAATCACTGGTGTTGGGTAAAGTGATCTTTGAGGTCACCGTGTAATCGGAAGCCTGTACGCCTGTATTCCAGACATAGTCTGAAACATCAGTGACGGTTTGAGATGCCTTGTTGGTTTCAATGTTCCACTTGCCACTGACAACACGCTGGTCGGTAAAACCGTCCATGTTGCTGTAAGTACCCTTGAATACTGCGCCAACCCCATCCACCAACACTTCGTCATACACTACACTGGAACGGGAGGTCAGCAGACCAAAATAACCAAAGTTCTGTTTTGTTCTGTAGGGTACCGCTTGCACAATGAGCCGTTCATCCACATAAATGCCATAAGAGGCTTCGCCTGCCACCACACGAAGGGTATGGCGGTCGGTGCCTGCATGTGGAACATCGGCATATCCTTGATTTTGATAAACGCCATTCTCATCGAAATAGCCCCAGATCACGGCATTATCGCGTTTATCTGAATACCGCACCATGGTGGCGCCATTCAAACGGTCTGCATAAGGCAGGTTGAAGATGATGCCCCCGCCGCTTCCTTCCACATGCATCAGACCAATTTGAATACTAAAACTCTTAAAGGCAGTTTTGGTATATACCGTGGCAAAATCAAAGCCCTCCACCTTGGTCTGCACGAAATTACCATTTGAGAATTTCCAATCTCCATTGAGGATCTTCCAACCAGCATCCGACAGCTTGCCGTCAAATACACCATGATAGGGAGCGCTGCCACCATTGACAATGTTCTTGTCGCCCGTGGCAATTGGTGTGACGGAATCCGCATTCGCGGTGGGTGTTTTTTCAGGAGCCGGGGTTTGGGTGGGTGAGGCTTGTGTTGGTAAAACTTGTGTAGGTGATGCCTTTGGAAGCGGAGTATTTTTTGAAGGCTGGGTCAGTGCGGCAACAGGGCTGGCCGTGGTACCAAACAGCGGAAACACTTCAACGGTGGTAAAGCCAGCCGAAGAACGGGATGTGGTCAGACCGACCGAGCCTTGAATGCTTTCAAGAGGCACATCGCGCGCCAACATTTCATCGTCCAGAAAGATGTCGTAACTGTTATCGCCGGAGAATATTTGCAGGGTGTGGGCAGCCTTCCCTGCTGCTGAAACGTCGGCAAATCCCTGACGGTTGAACACACCTTTCGCGTCGTAATATCCCCAAACGAGTGAATCGGTCTCATCTGAATATCGAACAAGATGTGCCCCGTTAATTTGATACGGCGAGGGCATGTTAAATAGTACACCCGCCCCCTGCCCGGAAAGATGATTAAAGGTGGTCTGCAGGGTGTAATTTTCAAAAGTACTGGTTTCATACCCAATGGCGGCATCGTTCACCGCTGAATCGCTTTGAACCATTTGCTTCGAGGCGATCTGCCACATGCCACTGATGGGAACCCAACCCGCCCCGCCCGGATCTTGGTCAAAATCGCTGGTATAGATCATGTCGCCGGGGTTTTGATTTTCGGCAGCGGTCAACTTGTAGGTATCAAAAATAACCGGACCCAGCGCATAAAAACCGATCATGCCGTTCTTATAAAACAACGGGCGGTTTTCGATCAGCCGCTGGCCGTTGACCTGAACAAGATAAGTATTGCTATAGACATACAGGTCCAGTCGAAACTCGGTGGTATTGATGCTGAGCGGAACCTGAGCCTGGGTTACGAAGGCACCGGTCTCATCCATGTAACCAGCAACGAGTTCGAGCGTATCCGGGTTGATGCGGCTGATATACACACGATGCTGTTCTTCAAGCAGGTTGGGATATTGTGCGTTAAAAGATAACCCGACATTCTTGCTGTCCTTTTTGAGCGTAATAAACACACTGGCATGGTAGGGCTGGTCTTCCGGCACAGTAAGCGGAATATGCAACTGTCCAGCGTCCTCCCCACCAACCGTCTGCAGAAGTGTGCTTTCGCGAATCGTCCACACCCCGGCATCGGAAAACCAGCGTTTGAGGTTCACTTCGTCGAATTCCTGGGTGTAGGGAACCGTATAAGTAGTGACGGGTTGCTCCGGTGCAAGCAGGGTTTGCAAGGCGGCAAAAATAAAAACGGCCACAAAAACAAGCCCGGCAGCTGAAATCAAAATACGATTGGATGGCAAGCCGGGAATCTTTGTCCGCAGCCTGTCGAGAATGGCTGTTAACCTTTCTTGAAGGCCCTTTATTTTTTCAATGTAAGGGTACACAAAAGTTTTCATCGTTTATTTGTTTTTCTATTCCATTCTAAGTCCACCACTTTTGAAAATGCGTTTCAGAGTCATTTTTAAAAAACTTGCTGTTTTGAAAACACAATTAACATTTTTTTTATGCCTAAATCTCTCATGGTTCTTCGCCCTGAATGATGACCGACCCGCAGCAGAGTTCGTTTGCAGGCACCACCGTTACATTAGGCGGCAGGGACATGGAGCGGTAAGCCTCCTCTGGAACCAGCAGAATCCCCTCCACCAACATGGGCGCATCGTTGAGTTTTGTAAAATAGATCGGGTATTTCCCCATACCAGCCGTAACAGTGCCCAGATCGAAAAACTGATATTGATAGTTCACCACCACCACATCCGAAGGAATCAGCAGGCCAAGTTCCTCCAATGTGTACGCGCTCACATCCAATGGGCTGCGTTTGGACGAAAATACCATGCGCTTATCGAAAAAGGCCAAATTCGACGGGTCTGAAGCCAGAGTGATCCGCTGGGGTGTTTCGAACAATTTCGAGGTCATTTCCAAATCCACAGCCGAGATCGCACCACGCATCAACAAACGGTATTCACCGTCTGCAGGCAGGGTCACATCAATACGAAATGGCGCCTCGCGCGGCAC
>DAOQID010000078.1:13279-18613 GCA_035339375.1 Anaerolineales bacterium
AGATCGCCGACATTCATCGTGTGGCGCAAGTCGTAATACCGTGTAAGCTCAAGGTTCGAAGAAAGGATCTGAATGAACTTGTTCCAATCGACATCCAAATACAAAGGCACACGCTCCGCCTTTGGCAGATCGGTAAATTCATACAGCACAAAGCTTTCGTTTTCCATCAACTTTTTCAAATACGCATCGCGCCGATCCAATTCAGGGATCAGGATCTTTTCCACTTCACGCAGATATTCCTGCCCGCCCACGGTGTTGGCTACCAATTCCTTGTTCACTACGATATAACGAAGGTTCAAGTCACGCGCAATATTGATCCACCACGGCTGCTGGTAATACAAGGCACGCAGCAACAAAAAGAATTCATGCTTGTTATCCGAATCACCCGTCAAACCATAGTAATAACTTGGCAGGTCAAGATAATAGATATGGAATTTATCGATGAACTTATGTTCAACGCCGTTTATATCCACGATCACTTTGGCAGTCTCAGTGGGCGGCAATACCACCACCTTGCCAGGCGGCAATTGCAACAAAGCCTCCTTCACTTCTTTCAAAGGCCCCACCGGATATGGCGTTAGAAATTCGTTGAAATCACCTGAAAAGAAAACCAGGCGATACGATGAATTCAAGAACAGCGGGACCATGAAAAGCAAAACCATGGTCAATGGGATGAAACGCTGCGCTTCAGCCCCCGCCCGGGCCTGATTCTGTTTCAAGGATTTTTTCGCCGCCCCTTGTCTTTTCCCCGTCAACACCCAAACCAATTCACCGAACCCTTTTTCCATAAAAACATGATGCATCCAAATCATGCTGATCGAAACCAATATACAGGCCATCATGAATGTGACCAGTTCAAAACGGTGCGGAAAACGCAGCACCTGCACGATCGTCCCCATCAGCTTTACCACCAGATCGCCAATGCCCGACTGCAGCCCATTGGCTTTCAGGCTGATGAATGCAATGGTACGGTGAAAGGTCGGCACCCACGGCGCAGTGGAATAACCCAGCGTAGCCCACATCGTAAAGATCGTATTGGCATATAAAACAGCCGAAAGAGCCTTCAACGGTTCTGAATGGAAGATGTCATCGCGGGCGCGTTTCACCACCAGCGGAATGAACATCAACAACGTATAGATCATGTTCGACCAGCGCGGAACTTTGGCAAGATAATCACCTGTCAGTTCCTTGTCCATAATACCTGCCATATCCAGCGCCAAGACATGCCCCAATGAAATGGATGCATCCTGAATGAAATAAAAATCGGCGGGTACTGTTTCAGAAAGATTCGGCACGCCACGCAGCGCATAGAACTTCACAAACAAGCCGTATGGCAGCAGTGTCCCCACCCCCAGCATGACAAAGGCGCCGACACACCGCCAAAAGCGGACTTCCACAAACAGCCTGCGCCAATCCTTCCACAAAGTCTTCACTCCGCCCCACCACACCCGCGGACGATAGATATTGCGCCACGAACCATTTTTGATCGCCGCAATCCCATCCATGACGATCAATGTAAAGACGGTCATTGCCATGAAAAGCGCAAAAAGGATCAGGTAATGTACTGCAGGATTGAAAAGTGTAATGACGCAGGCCGCCAGGATCGGTTTATATGGCTGTGGTTGAGGAAAGACCAAGCCATAGGTCATCAGCGTGATCGAGATCAGGCAAAGGGAAAATCCCAGGATCAGGGTGTAGAAATGAGTGATCTTCGCATACATCATGATCAAAAAGATCATCAAGATGGGTGCGGCGGTCAATTGATAGATGTTTTCAGGCTTGAACTGCGGCAGGGCTTTCCTCAAAAGCGAAGCAGTTGCAAGGTATGCCAGATATGTGATCGTGGGAATGACCAGAACAATGGCAAAGGGCAAAACCTTGTAATAGCGGAACCAGGTGGTCAAAATGGAATATCGGACACGGAATTCGTAGCCATTGGTCAACTGGTTGAATTTCCCTGCCGCCTGATCGATCAACTGGCTGTTTGGGTTGAAGAACGGCACCAACTCATCACCGTTGATCACGGCCTGTCCACTTAGAACGAGGGGAATATTGGCAATGACATGGCGAAAAACAAAGAAAGAAATCAAAAAATAGCAGATTCCCACAATCATGGAAATCTGCCGAATCGTTAGAGCACGAAATGAAAGCAGCGCAAATCGCGGTTGTTTTTCAGAAATGCCTGGCTGGTCGTCAGCGGCCGATAAATTTCTGGCGGATTTCATCGAAATACTTTCCCAATTGCTCACGAAGGCTGGTGCTTCTCTTCAACAGATGAGTGCTGATCGTTTCACGTTGATCCAAGACACAGTTAATTCCGTTAACCAGTTCTTCTGCGGTGAAAGACTGGTTGATATTCAGTGAATGCTCCGACATGCCAAGGTAATCGATCAACTCCTTCACTTTGACATCGTAGACCAAACCGAAAAATGGTTTTCCCAAAACGGATGAAATTACCAGAGTATGCAGGCGTTCCGCGAGAACCATGTCCATGCCTAGAATGATCTGGGCAGCCTCCTGTGCCGTTTGCGGATCATGGAGAATACAGGGAATATCAGGAATGCGCTTTGTGAAATCTTTTAGCACGGAGAGATCGTCATTGGCTTTGAATTTGCTTTGCATGGGCAGCGCATGAATCTCCAGCGCGTGAGTTTCACCCAATTGTTTCAACGCAGTAGCGAGATTCGTGAGAAAGGCTTCCCATGCATTTGGATTTTCAATATCGTAGTTCAAGTTGAGGGCTATGCGGGTCTTATCGGATGGGGGTGGAATTTCAGGGTGAGAGACAAAGACCTCAGGCGGGTTGGCAAAAACAGCGTCAGGGACGAGCATTACCCTGCTCGGGGCCAGACCAAGTTTCAGCGCGGTTTGAAGCGACTTTTCGTCACGGACGGAAAGAATATCCACTTGATTCAATATCCAGCGGGCAAGCTGTTCGCCGCGCGGGGTCATGATCGGCCCCACTCCAATATTGCTCATCACCACCCGCTTGCGTGCGATCTGCTTTGCAAATGTAACCGTGGCAAGAATCATCAAAAGTGTGGAGTATGGATTGCGCCCCACGCTGGCATAGAGTTCCTTGATGATGCTGCCGCCGCCGAAAAACAAAAGGTCACTGGTGAGCAGGTATTTCAAAAAACGCGGAAGCTCGCGCGTGGTGTGGAATGACTCAACTTTGAATTTTGGGCGCATGGCATTTTGCGTGAAGGTTGGGTCGTAGGAATTAACGGCATATTGATGTTCAATACCGAGTTGGGCAAGGAATGTTTCCAGCAATAGTTCATCGCCAATATTGAACTGCCCATGTGTGCCAAGAAAAAGTATCTTCATTGGGTCCGCCTTTGTGGTTGAATTCATAATAATCACTTTCACAAAAACAAAATCTGACAGGATGATTGCAAACGCAAAAAACTTGCCAATTTGCAAGGCATTTTGAATTGGCATAAACAAAAAGGCTGCAGAGTTTCTGCAGCCTTGAAAAAACTTAAGTAGCACTCACTTAAGATCTTGTTTATCCTTTTTGTTCAAGCTGTTCAACGGAAAGTGAGTCAACAGGATAGCGATAATATCCATCCCCCGCACAAGAACGGCACAGGATCATTTCATTTTTCAAGACCTCACGCTCGTTCATGATCTCCTCTCCACAAACCTCGCATTGCACCTTTTTACCTGGCACACTCAAGATCTGCGCAAGTGGAGTATCCAATTGCACCCGCTGGAATGCAAGCAGATCCATCACCGGCATGGATTGATATGCCGACAACATCGCATCCCAACGGCTGGTTGAGTTTGGAGAATATGCAAGTGCAAGGGACCGTGCCTGTACAGATGGCGCAATTCGGATGCATGTTTCAGTGCTGACATCAATAAAGGTAGCCGCAACCTTTCCAAAATCCATCACACGAAGCGTACGGTTGCCAACGCGACACCCCGTGGCAGCAGAAATTCCATCCACCGCACAGCCGTCTGTTTCTGCGATCACCAACAGACGTTTATCAGCGCGTGGAAGCTGCAACCCAAGAAGTTCCCCCGCATACAACCCCATACGCACACCCAATACCTGGCGCGGACAAAGATGGTCGTGATGGCGCGAACTTTCGCACAAAATCTCTGCAAGCATCATTTTTCTTCCAACGGAGCAAATCCCCCACCGAACACTTCCTGCGCAGGCGAAACAATGACCACCGCCTTCGGGTCTTCCTTTGCCACTGCAGATTTCAAATTATGCACTTCGGTAATGGTCAATGCACACATCAAAATGGAACGATCCTTGCCTGTGTACATTCCCTTGCCCAGCATGGAGGTTACTCCGCGTTTGAGATCGGTCATAATTCGACCTGATACAGAGTCGGCCTTATCTGTAATGATAAGAGCAAGCAACTGTCGCCTTCTTCGGCGCGGCACGAGCAAAGCGCGCAAACCAGTATGCTTTCCTTCCATCGATGGCGCCGCCGGTGCAGACTCATCGCCAAAACGCGGAAGGATTTCACCGGTTGCCTTGGTCATATTGATCGTGGCAATCGCAAAGATCGCGAGAAAGGTATAAAAGGAAATACCCAAACCGATCATAACCTCACCAGGTACAGGCCCAACAGACGAACGCACCACAAACTCAGACATGCTTGCTGGAGCTTCAGGGAAAAGATAGATCTTCGCCACCCATGAAGCCAGCAGGATCAAAAAGATCCAGTAATAATTTCTGCGCAAACGCCTGCCAAATGCCTCCCACATGGAGATGGGAAAACTTGGCGTAAGCAAATTCTCGGCAAGGTTCTCCGCCCACTCTGGCGAGGGATGAAACGGCGGCACGAGCATGGCGGCGTAAAAATCCGTTTCCATTAACCGCACACGGTAACTCCATAATTCATAATAGCGATATCGTCTTGCCTCGATAAACAAAAACCACAAAACCAAAAGCGTATTTAACAAAACCACCGAGTGATGCACGTTCGACTGGCTGAAAGCAATCGAAAGCGTCGCACCCGTCACAACCACTGCCCAATTCGTGGTCGTATCCAGGCGCGTACGCCAAACATTGGCACGCTGAATTTCGGCGCGGAAGAAATGTACCATTGCCGTAACAAACTCACTGGTTTTGAGTCGATACCCACGATACGTCCAAACAGGCTCTTCAACTGGGATGGGTTCTTCCTGCTTCGGCTTTGATTTCGCTTTTGTTGACTTTTTTACTGCCATTGGATTTTCTTTCTGGATGAAGAACCCGCTTCCTCCTTAACTGAAAGCTGATTCTGTTTTCTGACGATTTTTCTTTCGCCACAAATGAGTCTACACCCGCAGCGGAGATTGCTTCGTACGGCTTTCGTTACGTTTTAG
>DAOQID010000079.1:0-18483 GCA_035339375.1 Anaerolineales bacterium
AAAAAAGCCCAACCGATTTGGCTGGACTTTTAGCGGAGAGGGAGGGATTCGAACCCTCGGTGGACCGGAGCCCACAACAGTTTTCGAGACTGTCCCATTCAACCACTCTGGCACCTCCCCATTTCTCGAAGCGGGCGAAATTATAACCGAAAAAAATACGCCCAATCCGTTCAATATATGGAGTGTGTTTACAACTCCACACTCTCATGTAAATCGGGGTAGTGAACCTGATTCAGCTTCTGTTCCTTCAAAAGCCCCTTCAAGGTCATCGCCTGCTTCTCTTCGCCATGGACCAAAAATATCTGCTTGACGCTGTCTTTCACATTCAAAGCGTACTTCATCAGCAGATCCTGCCCTGCATGGCCTGAGAGGCCGCCGATGGTGGCAACATCACATTTACGTTTATAGGCTTCACCAAAAATGCGGATGATCGGTTCACGGTCTGCAAGCCTGCGGCCCATCGTATCCGGTGCCTGCCATGAAACAATGCAGATCGTATTCTTTGGGTTTTCGATATTATTGCGAATATGATGGACGATACGCCCTGTTTCCGCCATGCCCGAAGCGGAAATGATCACCATCGGATCGGTACGTTCATTCAACGCCTTGGATTCATCCACAGTTTTTACATAAGTCAGCATCTTGAAATCCAGGGCTGGGTGACGTGCCTCCAACACAAACTGACGGGTTTCTTCATCGTAACATTCAGGGTGATTGCGAAAAACCGAAGTGGCATTCACAGCCAGCGGACTATCTACAAACACCGGCACACTGGGAATCTCGCGTTCGGTCATCATCTCATTCAAGTGATAAACCAATTCCTGCGTACGCCCCACTGCAAAAGCGGGCACGATCACCTTGCCGCCGCGCTCGATCGTCCGCTTGACGACATCGCGAAATTCTATAAAAGCCTTCGACGGGTCGTTGTGACTTTTATCGCCATAGGTCGATTCCATGATCATGTAATCGGCACGGTCTGGCAAAACAGGGTCGCGCAATAATGGCAGTTTATATCTGCCGATATCACCAGAAAACCACAAGCGGGTCTTCTTTCCCTTTTCTTCAATATCCAGCGAAACGCCCGCCGAACCGAGGATATGCCCCGCTTCATAAAAACGGGCGACCACGCCAGGGATCGGTTCAAACGCCTCCCCGTAATTCACACCGCTGAACATGCCTGCAACTTTCTCAGCATCTTCTTTTGTATAAAGCGGCTCAATGGGTTCCTCACCACGCTGGGCCCGCTTTTTGTTCACGAATTCCGCATCTGATTCTTGAATGTGTCCAGAATCGGAGATCATCAGGCTGGCCAGATCCACTGTAGCGCGGGTGGCATAGATCGGCCCTTCGAAGCCCTGCTTCACAAGGTTGGGCAGGTTCCCGGCATGGTCAATGTGGGCATGAGACAGGATCACCGCATTCACCTTGCGCGGATCGTGGCTGAAATTCAAATTTCGTTCGTAGGTATCGGCCCTTTTTCCCTGGTACAGGCCACAGTCCAGAAGAAGACGCGAACCGTTGACTTCGATCAAATGCTGGCTGCCGGTCACAGTATGGGCGGCGCCGTGGAAACTAATTCGCATTTTTGACTCCTAATAACTTTAATATCTGCGGGCCATATTTTTCCACACGTGAAGGAGTACCCTTCAACAAGTGAGCCAATTCATCAGCAGTGTTAGGCGGGTTCTCAGCCAGCGCTGATAAATAAACCTTTGGCAGAATGACATCTGACTCGACACCCATTTCCTGCCCGACATTCTTTCTCCACACCTTCAGCTTTTCCAACCGACGGAGAAACGCATCATTCTTAACCTCAGGCTGTTTCCGTTCAACCAGCGGAGCCGACACCCCATCACGGATGGCCCCTAAAACCGCCTCCCCCCACAAGTGGATCTGTTTTTCACTCAAGCCCGCCGCAGAAAGATCCACTTTTTGTTGGGCCTGATTTTTCGACAGGGTGATGAGGGTGTCATCCATGATCACCTTGTAAAGCGGACGATTTAATTTTTCAGCTTCCTTTTCACGCCATTTGCACAAATGCGCCATGATGGTCAACTCGCGCAGCGACAGATCCTTGCGCCCTGAAAACCGCTCCCACGACTCTCCGTTTGTTCTTAACTTGATCTCTTCCGGCAGGCAGGCGCGGGTGAAATCATCCTTCGCAAAATCCCAACGGGCTTTTTCGCGCAGTTCCAGTTCAAGGGCATCGCGCAGGTCAAAAAGATAATGTGTATCCAGCCGCGCATAATGGATCTGTTCTCTGGTCAGCGGACGATTGGCCCAATTGGCTTTTTGGTGGCGCTTGTCCATTTGGATATTGAATTTATCGCCGAGCAAACGGTCAAGCCCAACGGCGGGGTATCCCAGCACACGGGCGGCATGCATCGTATCGAAAAGATTCGCAAAGGAAAAACCAAAATCACGCCGCAGACAGATCAGGTCATATTCGGCGGCATGGAATACTTTTTCAATTTTTGGGTCGGAGAAGATCGGCGCCAGCAGTTTCAAGTCCCTCAACTCAAGCGGGTCGATCAAATAATCTTCATTGGATGAAGAAATCTGTATCAGGCAAACCTGCTCGCGAAAGGCGTGCAGGCTGTTCGATTCTGTATCCACCGCCACACGTTTCTGTGTGACGAGGTCATCCATCATTTTTTGTAATAGGGGTTTTGAATTTATCCAGACGGGCGGTGGCAACACATTGGGCATATCGGCCGATTATAAACCTTCTACAGGCAGGCGAGGAATCAAATCTCGGCCCGCGTTGATTTTCGGCCCATCCGCAAAAGGGTATCGTATCCGTTTTGCAAAAAATAGCAGATGACGAGGACAGCGATCGAGCCTGGAATAAACTGAAACATGATGGTGGATATCCCCATCCGTTTTGCCAGTAAACCAACCAAAATGTACCAAATGGGGCGATGGAATAGATATGCAAAAAACGAAGCTGTGGAAATCGGCGCCCAAATTCGCCATGCCCCCGCCCCACCCCGGAAGATCGTCAGCCACATCCATACCCAGCCAAGGATGTAAAAATCCACAGCCAGCAGGTAGAGCGGATGCGTGATATCCACACCCGAGGTCAATGCCATACGAAACGCCAGCACGCCCAAAAACGCAACGCCAACTTTGTAGGCGAAGTGCAGGCTAAAAAGCCGCTCACGAATCTGTTGAAAGCGTGCAAAATAAACGCCTGCCAAAAAGATGAAAAAGTATTCGAAAAACCTGCCATCCAGCAGGCCTGTCATTTTATGCAACACGTAGGTTGCAGCAAAGATCACCGCCGACCAGATCATCAGTCCACTATTGGATCGGAGACGATTTGCTAGAAGACCGAATAAAACGTAATATCCCACCACTACGCTGATATACCACAAGGTCAACATTTGCTTTACGAAGGTCGGCGAGAAGATGAATTGAATGTTCAGCAGGTACACCGTCAGGTCGAAGCGTTTCAGCGAATACCCCATCACAAAAATAAACAGTGCCAGCGCAAACCAATAGGGTGGAAAAATGCGCAGGAATTTGGATTTCACATATGCCAGCGGTTCATATCCGCGTTTTTGCATGGAGACTTCCTGAAAATATCCCGCCAGAAAGAAAAAGGATCCCAGTAAAAAAGCGCCGACAAAATGCGAGATCGGTCCCAATTCAAAACCAAAAACGCTCAAAGAAAACACGTCACTATGAAGGATCAACAACAGGACAATGGAAAGCGCACGCAATGCTTCGAATTCCTGTAAACGCTGTTTTCCAACCGTCATAAATTCTTCTCCATAACCAACCCATCCTCGCCGTCGTTGTAGTATCTGCTCCAAATATCGGTGGTGACGTAGCCTTCCTGTTCGTAAAGGGAAATGGCCGCATAATTGGACATGCGTACCGTCAAACGGGAACGCGGGACACCCAATTTAGCCTCGCAGGCATGCAACAGGGCCCGCCCAATGCCGCGCCGCTGAAAGCGTGGATCCACCCCAATGGTGGCGATCCAGCCCCACCCTTCGTGTGGACGCGGGTCTCCTCCCACAAATCCTGCCATTTGGCCATCCACCACTGCTTTGAGTCGGACGACTTCAGGAAAGGTCAACACCGCGATCAAATCGAAGAGCGGCCATGCATCTTTTTCAAAGCAGGCTTTTTCCAGTTTACGAAGTGAGTTCAGGTCGAAAAGTGTGGCTGGGATGATTTGCATGACCCGATGATTTTATCAATAAAAAAGCAGGAAGCGGAATATCCGCCTCCTGCTTTTTACGTCATTTATTTTTTGAAAGCTGTTCTACTTCTTGGTATCTTTTCCGAGGAAGTTATCCAACATGCTGGTGAATTCCATCGGGAAGATGTATTTGGTGGAAGGACTCATGCCCATGGCCTTGAGGGTCTCGAAGTATTGCAGGGTCATGGTCTTCTGGTCCACAGTCTTGGCTGAGTTGTAGATCTGCTCAAGGGCTTTTGCGAAACCTTCGGCGCGGAGCAGCTGGGCTTCGCGTTCACCTTCCGCCTTGAGAATGGCCGATTGCTTTTCACCTTCAGCACGGAGAATGTTGGACTGTTTTTCACCTTCCGCCACATTAACGGCGGCTTCGCGTGTACCCGTGGATTCGGTCACCACGGCGCGGCGGATACGTTCGGCAGACATCTGACGGTTCATCGCGTCTTGAACATCGCGCGGAGGAATGATCTCGCGGATCTCTACGTTGGTCACTTTCACGCCCCAGCGCTCAGTGACTTCATCAAGGCGGGTGCGGAGCATGTTGTTGATGTGTTCACGTTCGGAGAGCACATCATCAAGAGGGATACCACCGATGACCGCGCGCAAAGTGGTGGCCGCAATACCTGCCGCCGCCGATTCAAAGTTACCCACCTGCAAAACCGACTGTGCGGGGTCAAGCACCTTGTAATACCACAGGAAGTCGATGGAGATCGGGGCGTTATCTTTGGTAATGGAGGTCTGATGAGGAACCTCGCGCACCTGTTCGCGCAAATCCACTTTTACGGGGCGGTCGGCACCAGGGATGAGCAGGACGATACCAGGGCCTTTGGGCTTATCCAATACACGGCCGAGGCGGAACACAACCAATCGTTGATACTCTGGCACAATGCGCAGGAAATTGAACGCCAAAAATACAACCACAGCCAGGCCCAGACATAAAAATAAAGCACCTACCGAACCAAGAACACCATTCATATGTTTTCTCCTTGTATGAAATGATTATTGTTTTTCCACAACCAGGGTAAAGCCATCACGCCGAATCACGCGGACATGACTCCCAGCTGGAATTTCAGAATCGCTGCGTGCAGACCACATCTCCCCAGCAATATATACGCTCCCATCGCCATAAATGGCTGACTTCGCCTCACCGATCTGTCCCACCAACGTCTCAAGGTCATGGGTGGGTCTGCGGGAGATCGCCTCGATGGCTTTGCGAAATAAAAACCATAGAAAAACAGCCACCAAACCGGAAGAGATCAAGGCAATGACCGGGTTCACTGAAATGAGGCTGCCATCATCACTGGCAAAAAGGAACACCGACCCAATCACTATCAGCAAAATGGACAGCGCCAAAAAAAGAAAACTTTTTGGTTTTCGTATGGCTTGAATGAACGGCACCACGCTCAGCAACAAAATAACCAGAGCCCACCAATTGACCGACAGGTTATACAACGCATACCCTGTCAATATAAAGCAGAACAAGGCGCCGATCTCCACCAATCCCGTCCCTGGGGTGGCTACGGCTATAAAGACCAACACAATGCCAGTGAGAAATATCAGATAGGCAACGTTCGGGTCAAGTAAAAAGTCCATTGTTCCTCCATTTGATTATACAACAAGAAGCAAGGTTTCGATTCGGTATACGGAAAATGTCGTGCGAAGGTTGCGTCAGACTTTGCCGCAAGCGGTTGTATAATACACTTCTGCAAAAACACCATCCAGGAGCCCTAGTGAAATTCCAAAAAATCTGTGTCATTGGGCTGGGCTACATCGGCCTCCCCACAGCAACCACATTCGCCGCACACGGGATCGAAGTGACAGGCGTAGACATCAACCAAAATATCATTGAAACCCTCAAAAAGGGCGAGATTCATATTCATGAGCCTGGCCTGCGTGATGGTTTCGTCAGCGCAGTTCAATCGGGCAGGTTCAAAGCCGCCACCAGCCCCGAAGAAGCAGATGCCTTCATCATAGCCGTTCCCACCCCATTTCAGGAAAACGAATACGGCTCACACAATGGGATGACCTACAAACTGGCTGATATGCGTGCGGTGATTTCAGCCGCCGAATCCATCGTGCCGTTCTTGAGGAAGGGGAATTTGGTGGTGCTCGAATCGACCTCACCGCCACGCACCACACTCGACCTTGTAGCCCCCATCCTCGCTCGTTCTGGACTTGAGGCTGGGCGCGACTTCCATTTGGCATATTCTCCCGAAAGGGTTTTGCCCGGGCAGATCCTGCGCGAACTGATCGAAAATGCACGCGTTATCGGCGGCATAACCCCTGAGTCCGCCGAGGCAGGCTACGAGTTGTATTCCACTTTCGTTAAAGGCAAGATCATCAAAACCGACGCCACCACCGCGGAAATGGTCAAATTGATGGAAAACACCTACCGCGATGTGAACATTGCCATCGCCAATGAATTCTCGCGCCTTGCCAATAAATTCGGCGTGGATGTTTGGGAGGCGATCTCACTGGCCAACCTGCACCCGCGTGTGAAAATCCTTAATCCAGGGCCTGGTGTCGGTGGTCACTGCATCAGCGTTGATCCCTGGTTTCTGGTGGAAGCCGCACCCGAATTGACCCCGCTCATTTACCACTCAAGGCGGGTTAATGACACTCAACCTCATTTCGTCGTGGAGACCGTCAAACGCGCATTGGGCAGCCTCAACGGCAAACGCATCGCCGCCCTTGGCCTGGCCTACAAACCCGACGTGGATGACCTTCGTGAAAGCCCTGCGGCTGAGGTGGTCCATCTCCTTCAACATGAAGGCGCACAGGTCAAAGCCTGGGAGCCTTTCAAGCCGAACGCAAACATGAACGGCATCCACATGTCGCCAAATCTTGAAGATGCCATTCAGGATGCCGACACCATTTTGCTGCTGGTCAGGCACACCGAATTCAAACAGATCAGCCCCCGCGAGATCGCCGGCAAGACCAGTGCAAAAATCATCGTAGATACTGTCAACAGCTGGGAAGGCGAAGCCTGGAAGAGCAGCGGCTTCGAATTCTTCCGCATCGGCGACAGCAAATCACCGAACTCGTAAACCGATCACCCATCCTTGTGTTGAGGCACTTGTAACGTTGAAAATCCTCTCTGTTTTTGGAACCCGCCCTGAAGCCGTAAAAATGGCTCCAGTTGTAAAACTGCTGGAAAAAACCGCAGGCATCGAGTCAAAGGTCTGTGTCACAGCCCAGCACAGACAAATGCTCGATCAGGTCCTTAACCTGTTCGAGATCCAGCCAGATTATGACCTCGACTTGATGCGCGATAACCAGTCGCTTGCCCAGTTGAGCGCAAATATTTTCACCCACCTCGATCCTGTTCTGGATGATTTCAAACCCGATTGGGTGCTGGCCCAAGGTGATACGACAACGGTTGCCATCACCTCCCTGCTTTCGTACTTCCGCCGCATCAAGTTTGGGCATGTGGAGGCAGGCTTGCGCACACACGACAAATGGCAGCCCTTCCCTGAAGAGGTCAATCGCCGCATTGCCGGTGTCACTGCAGATATGCACTTCGCCCCCACCGAATGGTCGCGTAACAATCTGTTGCGCGAGGGTGTGGAAGAAAGCCTGATCAAGGTGACGGGCAACACAGTGATCGATGCACTGCAATTCGTATCCAAACAACCTGAGCCTGAAGAGATCAGACAACTGGTAAAGGAAAAACTGGCTTCTTCACGGCTTATTCTCGTCACCGCGCATCGCAGGGAGAATTTTGGCCTCCCCATGGAAGGTATCTGTCATGCTTTGAAAGAGCTTGCACAGGAAGAAGGGGTCGAGATCGTGTACCCTGTGCATCTAAACCCCAATGTGCAGGAACCTGTGAACAGGATTCTCAAAGGCGTGGATCACATCACCCTCCTTCCGCCTCTGGACTACCTGCCGCTTGTCCATTTGATGAAACATGCCACCATCATCCTGACAGATTCAGGCGGGATTCAAGAAGAAGCCCCTGCATTCGGCGTGCCCACCCTTGTTTTACGCGACGTAACTGAACGTCCGGAGGGAGTCCAAGCGGGGACGTTAAAGCTGGTTGGAACAGAGACCAGCCACATCGTTCAGGAAGCGAAGCGGCTGTTGTATGACAAATCTGCGCATGCACAAATGGCGAAGGCAGCCAATCCATATGGTGATGGTCATGCGGCTGAGAAAATCATCCATGCCTTGCTGGAAAATGGTCAGTAAAACTACCAGGTTCCCGCCTTGCATTTTTTTTTGGAAGATAGCCACCTGTAATGTCAAAAAAGAAGTTTGTAATGTTACACGAAAAAATTCTGAGTATAATGGAAACAGAGATGACATAAGCCATGCAACGCAGATACCTCACCCTGTTTCTCGTCATATTTATGCTCAGTACAACCTGGGTACCTGCTCACGCGCAAGACCAAGGCTCAAAGTATTTTAGTGAGACTGGTCATAATGTCAAAGGGGATTTCCTGGTCTTTTACAACAGCAACCCCAATGCCCTCTTCCTGTATGGTTACCCCATCACAGAAGAGTTTATCGATAAAAACAACAAGACGGTCCAATATTTCCAACGCGCCCGTTTTGAATATGACCCGAACCAATCTGCAGGGCAGCGCGTTCAACTCACCCAACTTGGCCGCCAGACCTATATCTCCACAGGCAAGTTAGATGTTGCGAATACCCTTGCCTGCCGCACCTATAGCGAGACTGGTTTTGCCGTTTGTTTTGCCTTTCTTGAATTCTTTGACCAATATGGCGGTTTGACCCAATTCGGTTACCCCATTTCAGGTTTTGAATATCACGAGAACAAGATCGTCCAGTACTTTGAAAAGGCCCGCCTTGAATGGCAGCCTTGGAAGACGGAAGGTCAGCGTGTGGTTGTTTCAGACTTGGGCAGAATTTATTTCGATGCGCTTGGTGAAGACCCTGGGTTGCTCTCCCCTGTCAAACCGCTGAACAACACCAATCAGGATGTGATCAGCCTGCAAGTCCGTGCTTTTGTTTGGAAGGCGGTCACCCTCGCCACCGACTCACAGCTTGTATTCGTCATCGTGCAGAACCAAAACCTGCAACCGATCGCCAATGCCACCTGCTCAACCATTGTCAACTGGCCGGATGGGCGCTCAGAAAACATGTCGCTGACCACCAACACCAACGGAGTGGGCATCGTGCCGCTCTCTTTCGTCAATCAACCATATGGCAGCCTGATCTACACAGACGTTTCCTGCTCTTATGGAAATCTGAGCGGCAAGACCACCACATCGTTCAGAATTTGGTACTAAATTCCATCTAAAAACAACACAGAACCGCCCTCGAATGATCAATTTCGGAGGGCGGTTTGATTTTAAGATCAAATATATAACAGTTTCTATTGTTCCCCTTTGAAATACTCCACCGTCGATTGGCCCGCCTGATTTACCCCCTCTCTGGCGATGACTTTGCCAACGGTCATAAGAATGATGCGGAGATCCAGCCAGAACGACCAGTGATCTACATACCATACATCCAGGCGGAAGCGGGATGGCCAGTCAAGCGCGTTTCGCCCGTTGACTTGAGCCCAGCCCGTCAGTCCGGGCATGGCATCATGTCTGCGCATTTGTTCGGGTGAATACAACGGAAGGTATTCCATCAACAGCGGACGTGGACCGACAAAACTCATCTCACCTCGCAAAATGTTGAAGAGTTCGGGCAATTCGTCGAGCGAGAGGGAACGGAGAATCCTGCCAAAGCGTGTAAGTCGCTCGGCGTCCGGGAGCAGGCTTCCGTCACGTGCGATGCGGTTTGTCATCGAGCGGAATTTATAGATATTGAATGGACGTCCCTTGTACCCGGGTCTCTGCTGGGTAAATAGAATCGGTGCTCCAATAAAAACACGGACGAGAATCGCAGTAACGATCAGGACGGGCGAAAAAATGATCAGCGCGATCAACGCAAAGATAAAATCGAAAATCCGTTTGCTCCATGGCATGTTCGTATTATAACCAGACTTTGGAAGTGCCCAAAGTTTATGGTATATTTTGCAGAGGAGTATAGCCATGAATGAGCGAATACTAATCATTGAAGACGATCAGGCAATTCTAAAATTACTGCAACGGGGTCTGGCATATGAAGGCTACACGGTGGATACCGCCACCGACGGGCGCATGGGTTTGATTGCCGCGCGCGACCATACCCCCGATCTTGTGATATTGGATTGGATGCTGCCTGGCATGGATGGTCTTGAAGTTTGTAATCGCCTGCGGACTGGGGGTTCGATTCCGATCTTGATGCTGACTGCAAAGGATACTGTGCAGGACCGCATTCAAGGCCTGGATGCAGGTGCGGACGATTACATGGTAAAGCCGTTCAATCTGGATGAATTGCTGGCGCGTGTGCGTGCCCTGTTACGCCGTACACAGCCTGAGCGCATCCCTGTTTTGAAATTTGCCGATCTGTCACTCGATACTGGTTCACGGCAGGCTGCACGCGGAAGCCGCATTGTGGCATTGACCGCGAAAGAGTATGAACTGCTTGAGTTGTTCCTGCGCCACCCCAAACAGGTATTGACTCGCGAGGTCATCTTTGACCGTGTGTGGGGTTATGATTTCGGCGGTGAGAGCAATGTGCTTGAAGTGTACATTCGCTATCTGCGCCAAAAACTGGAGGGCGAAGGGGAGGCCCGTCTTATCCATACCGTGCGCGGCGTGGGGTATGTGTTGAGGGAAAATCCTTAGTTGAAAAGCGGCAGCATTGACCTGCCGCTTCTTTTTTGTATGACGATTTCTCAGGTTACCCTAAACTCACGGGATTAAACTTTTTCCATGTCATTACGCCTGCGCCTCACCCTTTTATATTCCACGTTTATGAGCGGAATCCTGCTCATTTTTGGCGCAGCGGTCTATATCCTTGTCAATGTGATTCTGCTAAACCAGGTGGATACCATGCTGGCGGGTGTTGTGCGTGATATTACGCAAGTGACCAAGGTCAACCCGATGGGCGAATTAAACTTGATCAGCCTGCCACCCCTGGATATGACCTCGAATGCATATGTGCAAGTCTGGGGACCTGACAACAAGATCATTGCAACCTCCCCGAGTATCGGCACATTGACCAAACCCCTTGACCCCATCGGTCTTGAATCGGACATGGTCGTTTATAAAGATTCCTATTTGAGCGGAGCCCATTTGCGGGTTTTGAGTGTGCCGCTTAAAGTTGGTGATCGCTTCATTGGCACGCTGCAAGTCGGTGCGAGTTTGAGCGTGGTGGATGCCACGCAAGGCAACCTGCTTTCGATGATGGCAGCCATTGCAGTGGTTGCAGTTTTGCTGGCTGGGTTTGGTTCATGGGTGGTTTTGGGACGCGCCCTTTCTCCGCTGGAAGCCATTACAGAAACCGTCGATCAGATCAACCGCGCCGACGACCTTTCGCGACGCATTCCTTCACAGGAACGTTCTGAAGACGAGATCGGCGAGTTGATCACTTCGTTTAATCAAACGCTTGAACGCCTTGAATCGCTTTTCACCTCCCAGCAAAGATTCCTTGCCGATGTCAGCCATGAGCTGCGTACACCACTCACGGTCATTAAAGGCAACGTAGACCTGATGCGTCACTTCAAACAGGTGGATGAAGAATCGCTCACCAGCATAGACCAGGAAGCGGGTCGGCTTACCCGCCTTGTCGGCGGCCTGCTCATGCTGGCACAGGCGGAATCAGGTAAGCTGACCCTCGTCATGAAACCCGTTGAACTTGATCTTTTACTGACAGAAGTGTTCACCGAAATGTGTGTTCTGGCGGGCTCCAAGGTGCATGTCCACCTCAACGAGATTGACCAAGTCATGGTCAATGGAGATCGAGATCGTTTAAAGCAGGTGTTGCTAAATCTGGTTGCGAACGCGATCCAATATACGCCGCAGGGCGGAGAGGTTTTCCTCAGCATGAAGAAGATCGGAGACCAGGCCCGCCTCATCATACGCGACACAGGCCCGGGCATCCCTGCAGAGGACCTGCCCCATATCTTTGATCGTTTCTACCGTGCTGAAAAATCGCGCACCCGCTCCACATCCAGTGGGTTTGGGCTGGGTCTTTCCATTGCGCAATGGATCGTGGAAAATCACGGCGGGCAGATCAAGGTTGAATCGAAGGAAGGCAAAGGCACGACCTTTGTGATCTGGCTGGGAATCGTGAAATAGTTTTCCACAAAAAATGCATGGGGATGATCGTTTTTTTTCAAACAGCCTTTAATCGAAATAAGTTTCAGGGTACTCGCCGATCCTCGGTTTTTCATCACGGATCGCCAACAGCATGGTTGCCTCACCGGGGTAATATAAAATCCCAGTCGGGCGCGAAATAACAAAGCCCTCGTATTCTGAATTCAACACACCGAGAGATCGTCCCCAGGCATCACGCATCTCCACCAACGGATCACCAACCTTTACGAGGTCACCTGGCTCCTTAAGATGGTGGACAATGCAGGATTGTGTCACCCGTGCCACGCTTCGGCGATGCGTTGGAAAGCCCGGGTCAACGACCTTGATCCCCAGGATCGGCTCCATTTCACCGCCCAACATGCCGCCCCAACGCATCACATTTCGCAGACCCGCCACACCCGCATGGACAATTTCAGGGGTGGGCGTATATGGGCTGCTCAATTCCGCCGTCAGCGCAGGGATGCCCGCCAGCATGGATACCGCCGCAGTAGTGGCACGGTGCAATTTCTGGTCGATATATTTCTCCACGGCAAAATCGGCAATCACGGTATGACCATAGGCCTGTGCCATCTCATCTATTTTTGTACTCACAACTTCCGCACGTTGGCGGGCGGCCTCATCTCCCTTGCGATATAAAATACGATCACGGAAGGTGAAAGACAAAGCGCCATTGCTCATACAGTGCAGGTCAAAATAGAACGAAGCCGTATTTTTTATTTCCTCAAATAAACGCCCATACGCCTGTTCAAGCGCGGAAGGCAGGTTTTGGTCTGGGTCATTTGTTTTCGGCTTGCGCCCATCAGGAAAGAGACGGTTTGGATCACCCGCATGGTAATAGGCCTGACGGTTCAAGGTTCGCAAACCAGCGGGGTTCAAGGCAGGGATCGCGATTATCGTTCCGCGCATCTGACCGACCAACTCTGGTGTGATCAACTTGTGAATCACCTGTATGCCCGCATGCTCAATGCCGTGGATGCCAGCAGTAACCCAAAAAACAGGTCCTTCTTCCTCTCCTTGCGCAATGATGACAGGCAGAGAATCTGCGCCGCCAACGGGGTGTTGTACCAAAGCATATTCGCCATAAGTGATTCCGCCGCGTTTGGCCGCAGCTGTGCCGATGGTAAGTGCCATATAAAAAATCCTTTTGGGTATGTTTTTGAATATCGTGAGTATAATCTGATTATGATTACCGCCCTTAATTTTCCAAGTTTCGATGAGCATTTTTCAGACTTAAACAACTTCATTTTATATCTGGTACAGCAGTATCAGACCTATCGGCTGTCTTCATGGGAAGTCCTTGCACATCGTTGCCGTCAGTTCTACACCCCAGATGTCATGGATGCGATTGAGGCAAAGGCACCAGGGTGGAAAAAAATGGCTTCCTACTCTGAAGGCATCACCCTTGAACATGTGACTTGTGTATTCCTCGGCATGTACATGCTGCCTGAATTTCAAGAATTATCCGCAGAACAGCAGCAAATGGCAAAATGGATCATTTTGTTCCACGATATAGACAAGGCGCATATTCGCGGACAAAGAGACACCATGCATGCCTTTCATTCGGCGATCGTTGCAGCCAGAGACCTGCCCGGGCTGGGCTTTCCAGTGACCGATAAATATGCCAGCTTGATCGATGCATGGAGTGAATACACCCGCCAGGCTTTTGTACAACCCGCGGACCAGAATTGGCCCAAACCCGATAATCAAAAACTCCCCAACATCCTTTCAGGTATTGAAGATATGTTCGGAGAGCAGGCCCCCGCCACGTTGATCATCAAAACCGCCCTGCTGCACATTTCCCTGCTTGTTGACAGGAACTACCAGACCCCTGCCCCTTTGACCGATAAGGAAGTGAAGCGTTTTATCTCCCCAGCTTTGTTTCCACTTTTGCGGGTTATGATGTTCGCGGATAACGAAGGCTGGTCTCTTTTTGACCTGGAATTCCGCGACCAGCAAAAGCACGACTCGTCCATCGAGTTCGAGCGGATTCGAAAATTTATTTCTCCCACCTCATGACAAACAAATCATCCCACGATCCATACGCCGCACTTCGCCTGCGGGATTTTCGCCTTTTGCTTATCGGCCGCTTCATCACCTCTTTTGGAAATGAAATGCTTTCATTTGCCATTGGCTGGGAACTGTGGCTGCGCACCCGCAGTGCATTTGCGCTGGGAATGGTGGGGCTCGTGCAGGTGGTGCCTGTCATTTTATTATCCCTGCCGGGCGGGCATGTGGCTGATCAATACAATCGCAGGCGCATCATTGTCATTACGCAGGCTGTCTTTTCCCTTTGCTCGGCTGGGTTGGCCCTGCTTTCTTTTTTTGATGGCCCGCTGGTTCTGATCTACCTGTGCCTGCTGGGGTTTGGTATTGCGCGCGCCTTCAACGAACCCGCCTCCTCCACACTCATTCCCGAAACGGTTCCTTCTGAACTGTTTGCCAGTGCGGCCACATGGAACAGCAGCACCTGGCAGACAGCGGCCATTTCAGGCCCTGCCATCGCTGGCCTCGTTGCGGGCTTTTTAAACAGCGTGACCATTATTTATGTTTTTGATGCAATTGCCGCACTTGTGTTCCTGTTTTTAGTCACCCAGATTCACGGCAAACCGCTTCCGCTTTCAGAGAAATCTGACACAATGGCATCGCTCATGGAAGGTTTCCGTTTTATGCGCGACACCAAGATCATTCTGGCAGCCATCACATTGGATATGTTTGCCGTGTTATTTGGCGGAGCAGTGGCTTTGCTTCCCATTTACGCAACAGACATTCTCAAAGTCGGCGCACAGGGATTGGGCATCATGCGTGCAGCTTCATCCATTGGAGCGTTGATGATGGCTTTCGGGCTGGCGCATTTGCCGCCGTTCAAACAGGCGGGGAAAACTCTCCTTTGGGCAGTGGCAGGCTTCGGCGCGGCCACGATCGTGTTTGGTCTATCCCGTTCTTTTTGGTTATCGGTCGCCATGCTGGCTTTGCTGGGAGCATTGGATAATATCAGTGTGGTCATCCGCAGCACACTGCTCCTCACACGCACCCCCAACGAAATGCGCGGACGAGTCTCTGCCGTCAACAGTATTTTTATCAGCACATCGAACGAAATGGGCGCATTTGAATCAGGGCTGGCCGCCTCTTTATTTGGGCCGATCCTCGCTGTGGTTGGGGGTGGAATCGGCACGATCATCGTCGTCTTAATCGTTGCAAGGGCCTGGCCTGAAATGCGCAATTTGAAAAGTCTTGCAGACCTTGAAGAGCCAGCGCCTGCCCAATTCACTTCACCAAACCAAGGAGACGAAAATGCCCCTTCAAGCACCCACCCCTGATGAATATGCCTCGTTTTATTCTGATTACATCCAACGCGCCGTGGCTCGTGGCGATGTTCTGGCCGCCATGCCCACACAAATAGAGGAACTTGACTCTGCTCTTGGAAACCTGACCGACAAACAAGCCCGCTTCCGCACTGGACCTGAGGAATGGTCCATCAAAGAGATCGTCAGCCATCTGATAGATGCCGAACGGGTTTTTTCCTATCGGCTGCTGCGCGTTTCCCGCAACGACACTACTCCCCTGCCAGGTTTCGAGCAAAATGGCTATGTGAGCACCTCAGGTGCTGATGATCTTCCATTGGGAGATCTGCTTGCCGAGTTTTCGTTTTTGCGACGCGCCAACATCCTTGCCATCGGTCACATGAGCACAGACGCTGTGAAGCGCCGCGGCACTGTCAGCGGGGCCACTGTGAGCGCAAATGCCCTCATCCATATGCTGGTGGGGCACGTAGATCACCACATGGCCAGCCTGCACGAGAAATACCTGCCAAACCTTCATTGACCGAGGGAAAAGCGGTTTCCTCGGGGTTTCCGTCACCTGGTGAGCGATTAACAATTCCCTTGACAATACAGAACGTTTGTTCTAAAATTCGACCTACCTAACCCATTGGAGGTCGAAATGGCAAACTATCAACGTAATCTCGGCGATGGCTTGAAAACCATCTGGAACAATTTCATCCGCAACCGCAAATTTAATCGTGGCGCTGCCTGGGGCATGATGATCATCGGCGCATTGCTGTCGTTTGAAATCTTCAACTTCAGCACGACCCAATTTGCCCTGCGCGACATGCTCGGTGACCTTACTTTTGCGGGGTTCCGTTGGGCCACCATTCTGGCGATTGCCTTCTGCGGAATTGACTTCGCAGGCATTGCCCGCATCTTCACCCCCGAGCAGGGACGCGACGAACCTGCCGAAGTATATTATCTCTTTGGCGCCTGGCTTCTGGCGGCAGGTTTCAATGCCACACTGACCTGGTGGGGCGTTTCTGTAGCAGTGGCTGAAAATGGGAACGTACATGCCGCTGGTGCGCTCAGCGCCGAAACCCTGACCAAAGCTGTGCCCATCTTTGTCGCTGTGATGGTCTGGCTGGTGCGTCTTTTGATCATCGGCACTTTCTCTCTTGCGGGAGATCGTCTCTTCACTACGGCCGACCAGCCGTCAGCGCAGCACAGACCGCAGTATCAATCTCAACCGCAGACACAGCGCGCTTACAACAATCCCCAACCCCAGCAGCGCCCCGCATATCAAAATTCACAGCCGCAGCGCCCATCTTATAACCAACCTGTGAATCAGCCCATTTTGCGGCCTGCCTCGCAAATTGCCCGCCCTGCGAACAGCCCAAGCACAACCAATTTCCGCCCTGCACCAAAACCGACGGTCAATTCCACGCAGACCTCTTTCATTCCGCCTGAGCCGACATACCACCCGATTTCCTACGAAGCCCGCACCAACAGTGTTGAAAGCTCCACCCGCCACTACGACGCCTAATCGTTGATGTCTTCAACCGCCATGGAGTTTGTTGCAACGCTTCCGCCAAAATAATACAACTGTATAAATAAATTTTCGAGCACGGGTCCTTGAGACCCAGAAAAGAGAATATAACGTTATGCCCCGCGCTCGCACATCGCAAATTGATCGCCAAACAGCCGCGCCCCAGCAGGAACAAGGGAGCGGCTGTTTTTCTGGTTTTATGCTTGTCCCGCTTTCGGTCATCTTTATCAGTACGCTGCTTGCGGCACTTGCCATGAAAACGACCCCGATCCCCTCTTCACGTGTGGATTTGCCGCCTTCCACTTCGACAGGCATTGCTCTCATCTTCACGCCTGAGATTCAATATTGGGCAGAAGATATCGCCCAATGGGCGGCCGCTTCGCAACTGGACCCGAATCTGGTTGCCACCATCATGCAGATCGAATCCTGTGGAGATCCACGTGCCATTTCCAGTGCTGGAGCCATGGGTTTGTTTCAAGTGATGCCGTTCCATTTCGCCGCATCTGACTCGCCATACGACCCAGATACAAACGCCGCCCGCGGACTGGCGTATCTGGTCCGCTCGCTTCAGGCAGGCGGAGGAGATGCCCGCCTTGCACTGGCTGGTTACAATGGCGGCATCGGCATCCTCAGCCGCGCCGAATGGACATGGCCCGCCCAAACGAAAAGATACATTCAATACGGCGTCCCCATCTATCAGGATGCACGGAACGGCCTACCCCATAGTGAGGCTGTTACTGAGTGGCACGAAACATATGGCGCCAGTCTGTGCCGTCAGGCGCATAACAGGCTTGGACTGCCATAACTTATTCTTCAAACCAAGGAAATAAGGGATGATAGAATCAGCCATATTGTGAACCTTTTATTGAAAAGCAAAAAGACATATCCAGTTTAATCTCAGGCTATTGAAAATCTCGTGAAAATCTCAAACACACTCTATGTGACGGATCCCAAAGACTGGCGGACTTGGCTCAAGCAGCATTACAAAACCGAAGCCGAAGTCTGGCTGGTGTACCCCAAGAAAGCGACAGGCAAGCCGCGCATCGAATACAACGACGCGGTGGAAGAAGCCCTGTGCTTCGGCTGGATCGACTCCATCATCAAGACCTTGGATGACGAGCATACCGTTCAACGCTTCTCACCGCGCAAGCCAAAGGCTAAATATTCGCAAGCCAACATCGAGCGCCTGCGGAAATTGGTTGCGCAAAAGAAGGTCATCAAAGAAGTAGCCGATACACTGACCGACATCCTGAACGCCGAGTTCATCATTCCACCCGATATCTTGAAAGCCATTCAAGCGGA
>DAOQID010000080.1:0-15369 GCA_035339375.1 Anaerolineales bacterium
GGGGAACCATCCTTCTCAAAGGTCAGCACAGACCCGATCCCAAGCGGTTCGTCGGGAATCCGAAACCCATTTTTTTGGAGGATGGCGGAGAATGCCTGCCAGTTTGCAGGCTTTTCCCTGAGGATATACTTCCGTACCCAGGCATAACGGTCTTTCAGATTTTCCTGGGGTGGAGTTAGGATGAACAATTTATGCGAAATACGGCGGGAGAGGATCGCGGTCAACTCATATTGAAGGTTGTCCGAGCTGCCTAATTGCATAAGGATGCACGCGGCGCGTTCGGAATGGTTGAAGAAAACATCCTTCCAACGTTCATCGATCTGGTAATCGCGAAAGGCTCCCTCGGTAGGCAGGCTGTCAATGGGGTTGCCCAGCGCTACGAAGGGTCCGATGCGTTCCATCACCTCGCCACGGAAATATTTTTCGAAGGTCACATCCTCAGACTCCACAGAGCCGAAAGTCAATAATGCGGAACTGTTCAATGCCGTGTAGATCGCTTGTTCAAAGGGCGGAAGGTTGACATCACCGGCGTAATTGAGGAAGGTGTTATATCTGGCTTTTTCTTCATCCTTTAGATGTACGAATTTCAGCATCTCCTGGTCGAAGGAACGCAGATATAACACGGGCGGTCGTGGATCCTGCTCGACTGCCTCGGTCGCGGACGGCATGTTTTGTAGAATGTAGGAACGGAAGGCGGCAATGGTGAACAAAAGCGGAACAGCGATGATTCCTGCAACCCCGCCAAGATCGTTCGAAATGTCGAACGTCCCTGAAAAGAGCCAGTAAATGCAGATGGCCACTGTCATCAGGGTCACCCCCAACATAGCATACGCAACAAGCCGATATGGGAACCTTGAGCGGTGCTGCTGGTTGCTCCGCTTTTGTTTGCGGGCGTTCCTGCGTTTACTAATGTACCCAATCGCTGGAAGCCCAAACCCAATGAAAAGGAAGGGGCCAAAGCAAAGGCCCAATATACATAGAGTCGACCCGATATTCTGCAAGATGTCTACCATTATTTGTCCTTTTGAAATCCGAGTAAACGACTTGATTTTATCATCTTGAAAAAGTATTCAAGAGGTATCAAGCTAAGATACATCGTCAACCAGTTTGACGGGAAACCAAAAAACATTATTAAATGGGTGTCCCTGTGTTTTGATTTGAAGGGTGGGCCTCTCCCCCCACCCTCTCCTAAAGGCTAGTCCATTTGCGGAATAGAGGCGCGGGTATAATATGGGTATGAAGATCATATTCGAGTGGGATGAAAACAAAGCGCGTACCAATTTTGAGAAGCACAAAGTCAGTTTTGATGAGGCACGCACAATATTTGTAGACCCACTTCTTGTGACCTTCGCGGATGAACTGCATTCCGAAAAGGAAGAGCGCTTCATCAGTATTGGCCTTTCCGAAAACAATCGTATTTTGCTTGTAGTCCACACGGAACGTGAAGAAAAGAAAGAAACCATCATCATCCGTATCATCAGTTGTCGAAAAGCAACTCCAACCGAAAGAAAACGATATGAAAAAGGCGAATAAGACTTCTCAAACTGAAGATATGCTGCCTGAATATAATTTGGAAGGCAAAAAAGGTGTACGCGGGAAATATGTCAAAGCCTTGCAAGCAGGGTATTCTGTCCGCGTGATGCATGAGGACGGAACTGTCACCATGCGGCATTTTGTCCCCAAAGAAAGTGCCATCCTGTTGGATAAGGATGTGAAGGCACATTTCCCTGACTCAAAAAGTGTCAACGCGGCTTTGCGTTCCCTTATCCGAAAACGAGCAAAGGTGGTTGTTGAAAAGCAAAAGAAGGTCAGGTCAATTGCGGCAAAGGCACGCAGAAGTAAATAGCCAAGCATAAACGAGAGAACACTGGGATGGATGTCCCAGTGTTTTTGATATAAGAGGACAGATGATTATGGGTGCTGAGTGTTGTGGGAGCAATTTTGTTTTCAAAGACTGTACCAACAGGGGAGTGAAAAAAAAGACAGCATCCATATAATCGCGCCTTATGAAACTTAAGCAGCGCTTCCCGTTTTTGGTGCTAATTACACTCTCTGCAGCCTTAATGATTGTGCTGCCCCTCATCCGCTTTTTCACACTCCAACCTCAACAAGATGCGCTTCAACAACTCGAACCGTCATTTCAGTTTCGAGTTTTCTTTCTAGGGTTGGCTGATGGGCTTTGGAAGGCCGTTTTAATTTTGTTGTGTTTCTGGTCGGGAGTGGGAATCAACCGTCTACTTCTTCGCATTCAGGATTCTGCGAAGCGCAAACTGGCAATGAATGGAGTGATCTTCGGCTCCCTCTTTCTTTGTGTTGTTCTGCCCATTCTTGGGCTTATCCTCACCTATACCTTTTTCTCACCCAAAGAAAGTTGGGTGCAGTTGCCCGATCCACCCGAAGCCGCCAGAACCATTTCGGGCGGGATTTACAACCGCATCATCATTGAAACAGAAAAAGGGAATTATTTTTCGCACACCATTCCAGACGATGGTTTGGGATGGCTGGCAGATGAAAAGCCCGACGCTTCTCTTCTACCAGAGATGGATGAATCAACCTCACCTGACATTGAAGCACCCGGTGTCTTTACAAACCTGATCGGGGTTCCTGCTTATCCCGGTTCAACGCAAAAAATCTACTATGCCATTCTTGAGGACCACACGGTGTGGTATCTTCCGCAGACAGGTAACACCTTTTTTACCACCGTATTATTGGCTGCCGTATCCATTCCGATCCTGATCGGCGGCCTGCTGATGTTGCTGGGGATGGGAACCATCTCTATATTAGACAAACTAGCCGAGCGCATCTGATTCAAAAACTGTTTATATCCCGCTCAACGCATTCGACCGCCAGAAAGCGGCATCTGTTTCAAATACTTGTTTCAAACCACCCGTAAAATTTACGCTTCCACCACTTCAAAGTCGTTGATGATCTCCACCGCATCTTTCAATGTGGCATACACCGAACAATACTTTTCCTCGCTCAGTTGAATCGCCTTATGCACCTTTTCAGGGTCAATGCCTTTGCCGACAACCTGAAAATGAATGTGGATTTTTCGAAAACGCCATGGCGGGGTCTCATCTTGAATACTTTCCGCAGTCACATTCAATTGACGTAGATCCTGCTTCTGTTTATTGAGGATCTCCACTACATCGTGCGAAGCGCATCCGATCAAGGCCATGGGCAGCAGGTCAGAAGCACTGACTCCCTTTGGCTTTTTCATAACGAGCTGGTACCCATCATTATCCTGAAGGGTGAATTGCTGGTCAGGATTCCAGTTGAGGTGAACATTTTTAGCAGCCATACACAAAGTATAGCAAAGTTCGCGCCTCTGCGTATCAGGGCTTGAATCTCAAAAACTGTGGTAAACTCTTCCCGCCTTCAATGGAAGGCGAATTTTCTGGGAAATTGTTTTGATCACTCTGAACGAATGCCCGATGAAATTTTATCGGGCTTTTTTGTTGGGCGGGTTTGCCTGCAAAAGCAAACCTTGTTGACAGGAAGAAATTTACAGCGGAGTCATCAGAGCAATCCCTTAGGGTCGCCGATCCAAATCATGGACCAGCCGACCACAGATCTAAAGGACAAAGATGACAACCGATTTTTCCTCCCTCAACCTCCGTGAAGAGATCACGCAGGCCATCACTGAGCTTGGCTATTCCGAGCCCACCCCCATTCAAGCAGGCATGATTCCCCTCATGCTCACCGGCGTTGACGTGATCGGTCAAGCCCAAACTGGCACAGGCAAAACAGCCGCCTTCGCCCTCCCCATTCTGAACAACTTTCAACATCAAAAAAATCCGCAGGCATTGGTACTCGCCCCCACCCGCGAACTCGCCCTGCAGGTGGCCGATTCGATGACCGAATATGGCAAACACCTCAACCTGCGCGTACTTGCCGTCTATGGCGGCCAACCGTACAGCCCGCAGATCAACAGCCTCAAACGCGGCGTTGATATCGTCGTCGGTACACCGGGCCGCCTAAACGACCTGCTTGAGCGTGGAGTCCTCATCTTAAACGAGATCAAGACCGTCGTCCTGGATGAAGCGGATGAAATGCTCAACATGGGTTTCATTGAAGAAGTCGAAAAAATTCTTTCGATGACTCCCTCCGAAAGGCAGACCGCCCTCTTTAGCGCCACCATGCCCCCGCGCATCCGCGCCCTTGCAAATCGCTTCATGCGTGACCCTCAATCTGTCGTCATCAAAAGAAGCACGCTCACCGCTGCAGCCATTGAACAACGCTACTACCTTGTCCACGACAACGACAAAATCAACGCCCTCACAAGACTCTTCGAAGTCGAACCCATTCACAGCGCTCTGATCTTTGCCCGCACACGCGCCGAAACAGGACAACTCGCCAATGAATTGGTCATCCGCGGCATCCCTGCCGAAGCCATTCATGGTGACCTTGACCAGAATGCCCGCGAGCGTGTGCTCGGGCGTTTCCGCGCCAATCAATTGAAGGTGCTGGTCGCTACAGATGTGGCCGCACGCGGGTTGGATATTGACGACATCTCCCATGTCTTCAACTTCCACCTGCCCGATGATGCAGAAGTGTACGTTCACCGCATTGGGCGTACAGGCCGTGCAGGCAAAACCGGCATCGCCATCAGCCTGATCTCTCCGCGCGAGAAACGCCGCATGCGTGAAGTGGAAGCGCTCACCAAACAACTCGTTACAAAAATGGAACTGCCGACCGCCTCTGAGATCATGCGCCACCGCGAATCTCTGGTGGTCGAAAACCTGAAGATCTGGCTTGGCCGTGCACGATACAAACGTGAACTTGAAATGGTGCAGGAACTGATCGAAGCCGGGCATGACGTAATGAACATCGCCGCCGCCGCCATTAAGATCGCCCGCGCCGACGAAAAACAGCGTCCCATTGCTGAAGTGTCTGATGTGAAAACCGACTTCACCCGCAAGCCCGAGCGTGAATTTGGCCGCCGTGATTCAAAAGGCGGCAAGCGCGAGTTTGGTGCAGGCTCTGCAGCCAAAGGCAGCAAGCGTGAATTCGGTGATAAAAAATCACGCCGCGACTCACACGAGGAAGGCATGGTGCGCCTTAAGATCAACAAAGGCAAGGCCCATAACATCCGCCCAAATGACATTGTAGGGCAGATCGCCTTCCATGCCAACATCCCCGGCTACACCATCGGTAAAATTCGCATTGAAGAAAAGGTTTCTTTTGTAGATGTCCCCGCCGATGCCGTGGACCAGGTGCTGAAACACAGCGGCAATTACAAGATCGGCAAAGAAAAATTCTCCGTTGCAAAACCCTAATCACAGTAAAAAGTCCCCGAGAGTTCGGGGACTTTTTTTATATTTTTATTTCTCCAGCACTGGCACTTCGTAAATGACCGTGCCGCCTTGTTGAAAGATCGGTTTAAGGTGGGCAATGAATTTTTCTTCACTCACATTCATCGAGGTCCGCTCCAGTGTGCCGATGAAAATATAGCGGATGTTGTACTGCTCAATGATCTGCAAGGCTTCCTCCCAGCGGACCGTGGTGTAAAGACGGTTGATATCATCGCGGCGGGAGCCTTGTGGAATATAACTGCCCCGCCATTGATCTTCGTGGCCGGGCCAGCCAAGCACCGTCTGCAGGCCAGTATGAGTGGAGATGCGCGTAAATGGATAGTTGTACGAATCGCCGATCGCCTCGGCAACGACGCCATCCGGCGCAGTGCGTAAAAAGTTGATCGCAGCCGCCTCTTCCGGTGTCTCACGGATGACCCGTTCAAAATCATCAAGGGCAAAGCCATACGGCGGGTTGAAGTTGTTCGTCTTGGTGATCAACCCCAAAACAGGATACAACAACCCCGTTGAGACCACCAACACCAGCGCCACCCGGAAGGCTACATTCGCCGCGCCTCGCAGGCTTTGCAACAAACGTGAAGCCGCAAAAGCCGCCGCCAAACTCCATAACATCCACGCTTGATAATAGAACTTGAACACCGTATTGATACGATAGCCGAACTTGTCCCGCAGGTATACGAAATCGGGGGTGATGATCAAAATGGCGCCAAGGATGAGGATCAGCAAAACAAACTGGGTCTCTGGTTTGCGGTTATTTTCAACTGGTGACGGTAATTCAGCTTCGGGCTGACCTTGTTGCTTTTGCGAAAACAGAAAAGCCAGTGAGGGAATAAAAACCGCAAGCATGGTGATGAGCCCGCCAATGTAACTCAACCGCCGCATCAGTGTAGCGCCAAAGAACTGACTGGCTGTCATTCCCTGTGAGGCGAGGAATCCATTGACAAAATCCTTTTCAAGGATGGAACCGATCACCCCCAACAGCCACGAAAAGACCAGCAAGAACACAACGAATCCGAGCCCGAGGGAAACCCCGAGTTTCCAATTGGCAGGGAATTTTTCGCCGCGCCACAGATACAAGACATAAGCCAGAATGGGAACAAGCAGTGTGCCCCACATCACCCACAGATGAATGCCGCGGGTGGGGTACATGAAATTGGGTAAAATGCCGCCCGCCTGCGATGAAAAGCCGACATAGAACGGCAGGTACATCAAAATCGCCAGAATGCCCAGCGGAAAACCAAACAACAGCGCATCTTCAAGGCGGTCCCATCGCCAGCCTTCTTCATTTGCACACCAAAGCACATACGAAGCAACGATCAAAGCCGCGGCAATGAGAATATCCCATGTGTTGAGAAAGGCCAATCCGCCAAGCAACAAGGCTGTGAATAAAAACCCCGGTCCGCTGATCTGCAAACGTGCGCCCAACGGTAATTTGACTTCACCGCGCCAGCCGCCTAAAAAGAGATTTAAAGCTGCTGCAATCGCCAGCAAACCGAACGGAATTGCCAGCACATGCGGATGTAAATCACCCAACAGGAAGGAGAAGAACGGGAATTCGTCGATCACCTCCAGCGGACGGTTGAGCATGTCATAATCCTGCAAAACGCGTGAAGAACGCCACCACCACAGGTATCGGTCAAGCGGCGGCGCATGGAATGGCAAAATGGGAGACTGTGAAAGCTCCTTCATATCCATCCACTTCCAAAATGCGCTGGTGTATTCTCCGCTGATGTAATCCTGTTTCCAGAACAGACCCCATTGATGCATCACTTCCAGCAATGCGCCCAGATTGGAGATAAGCAAAAGAAAAAGCGGGGCCAGCAGGGATAGAAAACCATAAATGGAAAAAGAAGAACGATGCGAGCCAGCGGTATCCATATCGCCGTCTTCGGTCTTCTTCGGTTCATGTCCATGTGATAGCAGGTTGTACAAAATGCCATAGGAGCCGATCGCTCCCAATGCAAAGACAAGCGCGGTCATCAGGTTGTGTGCCATGCTGCCATAAATGCCCGATACTTTTGCAAGCATGGCGGTCATCACATAGCCAAAGTAGTAGTAGGAAATCGCGTATCCGGAAAGCCAGGGATCTTGTGGAGGGAAAACAGGCGAACGCAGAATGGCATTGATGAATGCAAGTTCCATGGGCCGTTCGGTGCCGGTCAATTCAGGGTTGGCCGAGCGGACAAAAGCCAGGAACGCAAAAGCGACCAGGAACAAGACCTCTGTGGTGATGACCAGTGAACGATGCGTTCTGAAAAAATCAATGATCTCAGACCTTTGATTGGCCAATACCCACGCACTCAATGAGGCCAGCACGATCAACGCCAACAGAATTCCACCCAGATCGTTTTGTGCAATACCAAGGGAGGCCATCAGCCAGAAGGAATACCCCCAAATCAAAAGCCCGGCGGCACGTGAAAGGGTGTACCCGCGATCTTTTAAAGCGGGGAAAAGAAAATGAGCCAGCGGAAAGGTCAGCCAGCCGAGAAGGGTGAGGATGAAATACCAGGCGATAAATGCGGTCATTTGTGAGATCCAATGTGTGGAGAGTCTGCGATCAGTTCAGGTGCTTGACCATGCGGTAATAGGCAAGGTGTTCATTGGGCGCATGAGCGGTTTCGACAACTTGGTAACCGAGCCGTTGATAGAGGCGGAATGCATTTTCATTATGCATACCCACGATGAGCGAACACTTCGAGAGTTGATGAGCACGGCAGGTCTCTTCGGCATAAGCCAGCAGAGATGTGCCAATACCGCGTCCCTGTGCCTCGGGCAGGATGCCGAGATTGCTGACGTAATATTCGTCCTTTTCAGCTTCGGGGCCGCCGGGCAGGGTTACACCACGCCACATGAATTTTAGCGCATGTTTGAACCCCATGACCGGGAAGAAATGCTGAAACGAAGCCATATTGAAACCCGCCAGCCGTGCGCCAGGACAGGCGAACAGCATGCCCACTGGCTGTGTTTCATCTTCGGCGACCATGGCGATGCGAAAACCAAACCGCCCGGCATCGCGTGTGAACAACTCTGCCAATATCGTCTGGATCGCCTGCCCGTTGTTATCGAAAAGATAATCGGCAAGGCCGCCCATGGACATGTAAATCACCTTTGCAGCAAGCGCGGAATCGGCGGCATGGGCCGGGCGAATACGAAGGGCGGCGGTTGGTTCGGTCATGCCTTGGGGTAGGAGAATGTTCCAGATGCAGGATCAGGTTCAAAGTCCAGCACAGAGGCGACTGCGGTTAAGTTGATGGGCCCAAAGATGTGTGGAAATGAATCGGATTCGGAAATGCCCGGGGCGGGTGGTCCAGCAGGCGGTTCCCACTTAAGCTCGGGCTTGAGCTTTGCTTCGTCGATCATTAACAACACCAGGTCATTTCGTCCGCGATAAAAGGCATTCGCCACATGGGCAACCTGTTTGTCAGTGGAACAATGAATGAACCCCTCGGTCTGCAGGCTGGGCGCAATATATTCGCCGCGTGCCTGCGCCGCGCTCCATTCAGCACGGGATGTGATGTGCAGGATCATTGGATCACCTCGTAAATGACGGTGTCGCCGTCGCGATAGACTTCATTCCAGAGTGTGCCATTCCACAGGTCAAATTTCATCAGGCCGTTTGGAATGCCCGGGTCAATGGGCATGTACTTCGCCTGTTCCAACTGTCCGACGATGATGTAGCGCGCCTCATATTTCGCAAGGAATTTTCGCACAGAGTCTTGATCGAGCGAGTTGTAGAAGGCATCCACTTCGATGCCGCGGTCAATGATCTGCTGCGAAAACAACACGCGCTGCTGTTGTTGGTGCCATTGCCAGCCGACCACACCGGGCAGGCCTGTGTAAATGGTGAAGCGTGAATGCCATTCGTATTGCCTGCCTGCAGGTGCGGCTTCCACGATGACGGGCGAGCCTTGCACGTTGTCCTGCATCCAGCGGATGGCGCGGTAATCTTCGTTCAGGGTCAGGTTTTGACCGTGATCGAAGTAGGTGGAATAATTCATGTAGTTCAAGCCATCGAGCGAACGCGGCGTATCGGTCGAGGCGCGGTCTGTCACCTTGTCTGAGGTGGCGGTGAAGGTGAACAGGGTGGCGCCAAAGACCAGCGTCAAAAGAATCACCTGCACGGTGTTGCGCCATCCAGCGGACCAGCGCGGGGCATCGCTAAACATCCAACCGAGGGCCGCCGCCGCACTGACCGAAAGCATGAGCCAGGCCTGCATGTAAAACTTGAAGACCGTGTTCATGCGGCCAATGTCGCCGCGCACGGTTCGCAATTCCACTACAAGAGTGATCATCAATGCCGTGCCAATGAGGAACAGGACCAGCCTTTTTTCGTCGGGTTGATCGGGGCGCAGGAGCAAAACGCCTGCCCAGGCTGCCAGCGGCAATGCCAGCCAACCGACCCAGATCCCTTCGTAGGCAAAGTAAACCAGAACGACGAAAATACCCGCCAACGCAAGTTCGATCAAAATTGCGAACGGCCGCAGGCTTGCCAGCGAAGAAAGCGGCGTGCGCGCCATCCATTCGCGGGTTTCCCAAGCCATCCATGCGAAGATGATAAAGAGGAACAATCCCCAATGGGTGAGGTACGAAGAAACGGGTGTATGCGAAGCCGTCCACGGGTCGAGTGCGCCATACGATTGACTGTATGCACTGCGATACGGTTGATACATGACGAAGGAAAGCACGGTCAATGCACCGATGCTCACCAGCATCAAGGCGATGCGTTTCACTGCATCGGGCAGGTCTTCCAGCAAACGCAGTCCGCTCACCTCAGCGCGGAAGAGGAAGACGAACGCAAGCACGACCAACGCCAACAGCAAATAGGTATAAAAATCAGAAAGGTTGGTTGGGTATACCGCTCCCAGCACCATGGCGCCCAACAGGAACGAAGCAGCCCATTCTTCACGGCGCAGGTTCGCGCGCGATTTGATAAAGGACAGCGCCCACGCAATGACAAACAATGCCAGCGGCATCACCAGCATGTGCGCGTGTAAATCGCTGTACAAAAAGGTGAAAAGCGGAAATTCGGTGATCTCATTGCCCGGGCCCGGCGGAATCACGCGGCTGGGATTCCAATACCATTCTCCGCGCCCGATCGGCAGTGAAGCGCCCGGGCCAAATGACATCATGAATCCCTGAAAAGCCCAGATCCATCTCTGCACAAAGGTGGCATCGGTAATGATCCCACCCGGTGCTGCCATACGCTGCAAAGCCTGAAAGATCATCTGGATCGTGCCAAGGTTGCCAAGCAAAACAGACAGAACCGCAGCAGAAAGACCGGAAAGCAAGGATGAATGCTGTGCGGAGAAGTTGGGAGAAGTACCTTCCTCTTTTTCCAGCAAATTCCAACCGATGGCAAACGCACCCACAGCCACCAGCGCAAACCAGGTGGGCAAAATAAAGTTATAAGCAATGGATGGCACAATGCCGAGCAATTTCACCGGCGTGCCCGCCAGCACAAAACCATAATAGTAGTAATTGATATACCCGCCCGCGAACCACGGGTCATACGGCGGAAAACTCGTCCCTTTCAAAATGGCGTTGAAATACGAGAAATCCATCGGGCGCTCGCCGCCTTTTGAGGGATGCCAAAGGTCAGAGTTGCCGAAGCGGATGAGCAGATCGATCAGGAAGAAGACAGCGAAAACGATCTCCACCAACGTGAAGAACTTGCGATTGGAATCCCACTCATCTTTGAACTGCGCTTTGCGAATCCACCACAACCCGAGGCCTGCCACAGTGACAAGGACAAAGGCCGCCCCGATGGTGCCGCGTGTGTACGGCACGCCCAGCGAACCGCCCATCCACGAAATCCATGCCAGCAAAGACAAACCCGCCATGCGTCCCAGCGGATATGAATATTGGCGGAAGCCCGGCAAAGCCAGCCGCACAATGGGATAGGCCGCAAGCCCAAGCAGGAAGATGAATGCATACCAAAGCAAAAGCCCGATCACGGGGTATTTGTTTTGAAGCCATTCATAATTGAACAACTGCGACCATGTGCCGCCCGCACGCTGTGCCGCGTACTGCTCTTTCGAAAGCATCAGGCTCTTGTAGTTATCGGCGCCTTTCGGCGTGAGGTGGACTACGTTTGTCAGGTCCACGGTGTTGAGCATTGCAGATAATTTATCCGCGTTGAAATCGGCGGTCTTTTTGAAGATCAACACCTTTGGATGGTCGTAAAAAGTAAAGGCTTCCTCTGCCGCCTGATCGTTGATGATGATCGGCCCAAACTGGGGGTAGGTTTCAAAAACCTTCACCAGTTCAAAACCGAGACCACCTTCATACTGACCGGGTTTGGCGTTGCGATAGCATTCGATGATATCGGCGTTTTCGGGGCAGCCAAGCAATTTACGGTAGTAATAGGTCGTCAGCGGATAGCGCTCCGGCAGGCGGGTGATCTGTGCATATTGATGATTGGTGGGAATGACGATGTAATCGGCCATGCTCAACATGCTCACGTAGCGGTTGACCTTATCGGGGTTGTCATCCCAATATACTTCGAGGGTCAGGTCGCCGCGGTAGATGCCGCCGAAGGCATCGTAGGCGTCAATGCGGAAGGGCAGACCCCAGTCGTAACCTGTTTCGTTGGCAATGGCCGATCCGCTCAAAGTGAGCGCATGTCCGAGCGTTTCGATCTTCAAAAGATAGGCCTGACCTTTGACAAGCGGGACGGTCTCATCCAGTTTAAATTCCACGGCGGGGCCGCGCGGATCCTTCGTCTGCGAGTAATCCACTTTTTCGGAGGCCCGCGCCAGCACGAGGTCCGGTGCAGAGGCGGATGCCAGGGTCAGGACAATCGTCGAAGGCGATTCAAGATCAATGGCATGACCAAAGACGATTTCAGAGATATCCCCATCACGATTGGCGGAAAAGGTCATTGTGAAGGGTGCCCCTGCCTGAATCGCCATATCCATGGGCACGGGCAATGGCTGGTTGTAGATGGTGTTGTCGGCCATTTTGATCTTCACATTAACCGGGCCCGGCGCATTTTGGAACAGCCAGCGCGAGGCGGCCATGCGTGGTTCGTCGCGGGTGTAAATGCTTTGGAAGGCAAAGGCCCAGATGGTCGTTGTCACCAGCACCACCACACCCATGGTGGCGACCAAGACTTCGAATAATTTAAAACGCCCGGTTTCGCCGCGCAATTTCGGCAATTCAAACAAAGCCCAGGCGGCCATCATGCACAGGAGCGGATAGATCGGCAGTTGATAACGCATGGTGGCATTGAATTGCAGCGATTGCCAGAGGAAGTAGAATGCGGTCCACCCCCACAACAGCAGGTGCCGCCACTCGCCTTTCAGGATGCGCCACCCCATCAGCAGGAAACCCACCCATGCCAGAATGCCAAGCGGAAGACCCAATCCCCACACGGTGAGATTGGTGAAGGAATACAGATGTGTGCGGCGTGCCCACTGCAAGTTCCAGGGCAGGTCGGCATCGCCATTGGCTTGCACGCGCTGTTCAGCAATGTTCGAGAGCCACTGATCGTTCAACCCCAGCCCATTGAAGGCATAGGGCTGGAAAATACGGAAGGAAATGATGGTGGCGAGTCCGCCTGCGATCAAAAAGACAGTGATCAACGACCAATAATCAGCGGCCAGTTTTTTGTCTTTGTCCTGCACCAGAAAACGGACAGCAAATGCCCCCGGCAGCAGGATCGCCAGCGCCGCCGCATTGATCTTGGAAGCCATCGCCATGCCAAGCGCGAACCCAAAACCGATGCTGAGCAGGAAAAGGGGCGAGCGCACCAAACGCAACAGGTAATTTGAAAACCCGGCATCAGATGACGTTAATTGCAAAGTCTCCGATTCGTTGTTGCCGATGCCCAAATCCCGTTTTTCAACAATGCCCAAGGCAAACATGATCGCCAGGAACATGAACAGGTTCACGAACAGGTCGGTGGTAAAGAAGTGCGACTGCTGGATCTGCATCACGGCGAATGTGGAAAATACAGCCGCAAACAGACCAATACGCCGCCCATATAAATTTGAAACGATCAAATACAAAATAAAAATGGTGAACAGGTCGGCCAGCGCCGAAAATTGGCGCGCAAAGAACTTCGATTTGCCAATGTCATCGTTGCCGGTCATTTCCATGGCAATGCGGGTCACCGTCATCGGCAGGTTGCCATAGACGAAGAAGGCATGTCCGCGGTTGTAGGGGCTGAGGGTGGAAGTGGCCGTATCGAAATATTCCCCAAGGGTCATCCAGCGTTGGTCTTCGGGTTTGCACAGGTCCACCGGGGTTACGGCATCGGCGCAGGTGTGCGCCCGCAGGTTATCGAGCACACCCACCAAAAACAGTTCGTCGGGGTGCTGGTGGTAACCCTCTCCCCACTCCACCCCGGTCAATCGCAAAAACCCTGCGATCAGCAGGATACAGACAAAAAGAAGATCATAAAACCATGCACGTTTTTCAGTCATAAAACTTCATGTCAGTGAAAAGAGGGAGTCCGCACGGCCTCCAACTCACAACGACATCATTCCTCCACAAAGAAAATCATGTAATCCTTGCCGGTCGTGGCAGAAGTATATCTGCTTAACGTACCATTCGGGTAGAGTTGCTTAAGGGCATTTTTAGTGTCCAGATCGCGAAGATTGAAGATGAACATTTTCGGCGCAGGCATTGCCAGCGTATCGGCAAACTGGCTCGGCCACAGCGCAAAATCGCGGTTGGGGTCACCCATCCACAGGGCGGGCAGGCGGGTATCCACCCACTGCTCGTAGGGCACGATCCAGGCCGTATCGGTGCGCCCATACACATCGCCAAAAAACTTGATCGAGCGCCCCATTTCAGAAGAATTCCAGGCGCCAATGCGGAAATAGCGGTCAAATTGCCGCAGGACAAGGTCGTAATTCTGAAAAGACGCAGCCGCCAGCAACACTCCCACCAAAATATGGAGGATGAAACCCCGCCTCTTTTCTGGACCCTGACCTGATTCAACACCACGGACAGTTCCTACAACCAGGCCTTCCACCGCCAGGGCCGCAATCAAAGTCGCAGCCACTGCCGCGCCGCCCGCACGATTCAAAGCAGGGTTCTCTTCCGGGTACGCCAGCGAAAGCACCGAAGGCATCAGCAACAGCGGAATCAAGACCAGCAGGAACAGGTCACGCCAATCCCGTTGGCGCAGATACCGCAAACCCAACAACACCAGACCGATCACAAAAAATGCGCCTGTCACCACATCCAACGCGGGGCGGTGCGGCAGGGAATTCACCCAGATGTTCCCATCATCCACATTGAACATGAGCAGGGCGTTGGCCAAATTTGAAAAGAAGACGCCCATCAGCGAACCAAAAGTTCCCGCCGAGTCGAGCCGTGAAAAGGCACGCAAGCCGAACACCTCGGGGTATTCCAGCCAATAGCGCAAAAGCGGCAGGAAAACCATCAGCGCGGTGACGGCGATGATCGTCAGGCCTTGAACCGCCTGCACCCGAATCGCCTTTGAATTGTTGTGCAAAATAAAAATCGCGAACGCGGTCAACACCACGAACGGCATGATGCGGAACGGGGTGTAACCGTGCAGGCCGAGTCCGAGCAAAAGGCCGCAGAGCAGAAAATCGTTCCTCGAAGCAGTCCGCAGGCCACGGGTTAGAAAAAGAAGCGTGCCCGCGGCGAAGAGCGGATACAGGGGGAATCTCAATCCGATGCGGGCGGTCACGTTCATCCAGTAGGAAATCCCAAATAAAAACATGGCAAAAAAACCGACCACGGGGTTTCCAAACTCTTTGCCAAGCAAATAAACGAACGGAAGTGTGAACAGACCAATCAGGGCTGTGCCGAGTTTTAAACTAAAAAACGAAATACCCGTGCCGAATATTTTTGCAACAAGAAAGGTCCAATACATTTGCAGGCCTTCACGCCCGGTGTTGCGGATGAAAAAAATGGACGTGTTGCCTTTCGAAATGTCGTACACATCGAGCAGTTTTTCGGCATGGTCACTAAATGGCTCGGCCAGTACTTCGTTCAAACGATAAAACCGAAAGAAGGCGGCGAAGACAAAAACAGCAAGCAGCAGCACGAGCCATTCCCAATCCATTTTCTGTAC
>DAOQID010000080.1:15469-18435 GCA_035339375.1 Anaerolineales bacterium
CCAAGCAGGGGCAGGGAAAGAAAAAATAAAATCTGTTTTGAACCACGGAGCCACGGAGCCACGGAGAAAAATCTCTTAAACCCCAGTGCCTCAGTGTCTCCGTGGTAAATATCTTCTGCGATCCATGCAATCACCCACTCACCACGCAGAAACGACCATACGACCAGCCCAATCGCGGCAATGTAAAGCACGATGCCCACCCAGATCTTTGCAGGCGGTTCCAACATGAGTTGAGCGGTCAACGCCAGCACAAGCGCTGCCAGAGACCGCCACGGAAAACCACATGCTTTAAGATGGGATGGTTCGTTTTGCATGATTAAAAAAACAGACTCCAATGCCTTCCGACATTGGAGTCTGCGGGTTATTGCGAGGCAGGGATCTGATACACGTAAAAATCGTGCGCGGGAACTGCCGAATGAAATTGAGATAATGTGCCCTGCGGATACAAACGCTTTAATTCAGACATGGTCACCGTGTCATCCAGTGTGAACATGAACAACTTGTCACCCGAAAGTTCCACCGTGGCTGGGATGTTATCCGGGGCAATGGCAATATCCCTGCCGGGCACACCCGCCCAAAACGGCGGCAGACGCGTATCCACCCAGAATGGGAAAGGCACGATCCACACATTGTCGGCCGAACCGCCGCGCTCCATGAAACCCTTCATCACCGCACCCATTTCAGATGAATTCCACGCAGAAGCACGGTATTGGTCGTAATAAGTATGGAAGACAAGGTTGTAATTTTGAGTAAAGGAAAAGAGGAATAACAAAACGAAGATGGTACCCGCCAAAAGCGGACGATGTCCCATTGCGCGGCGATTTTCGCTCATGATGGATTCTTCGTTCGCTTTTTCCCGCAGGTTGATACTGTTCAACAACGTATCCAACCCGATGGCAACCAGCAGGAAGACCGGCACGATCGCAGCCCCCGTTCGATTCAAGGACGGGTTTTCCTCAGGAAAAGCCAGCGAAAGAATGGAAGGCATCTGGAAGAATGGAACCGCCAGCAGGAGCATGAGGTCCATCCAACTGCGCGAGCGGATGTAGCGGAAAAGCATCAGACTGACACCCAGCAGGAACAGCGCACCGGAGACAATGTCCAATGCGGGGCGACCGGGAATGGAATGCACCCAGATATCGCCGTTATACCAGTTGAATTCCTTTGCAGCATTCCACAAATTCAAGGGGATCAATTGCCAGATCGGCGCAGGCAGTGGACGTTCCACCGTGCTCAACCTTGAAAAGGCACGGTACACGAACATGTCCGGGAACTCGATCATGTAACGGGCCAGCGGGATGAAGAAAACAAAAGAAGTGAAGGCCAGCAAAGCCAGCCAGATGATGGATTGTTTGCGGGCCTGCCAGTCACGGGCATGCAGCAGGTACACGCCGAACAAGGCCACCACCACAAATGGCATGATGCGGAATGGGGTGTAGCCGTTCAAACCGATGCCCAAGGCAATGCCTGCAAGAATGAAATCGTTTCGGTTCTGGCGGCGCAACCCACGGATGATGTAATACAAAGTTGGCGCAGCAAACAACGGGTAGAAAGAAATGCGCAGGCCAAAGCGTTCGATCACACTGGGCCAATATCCGATGCCTGCAAACAGCACAGCCAGCAAACCAATGCGTTCGCTGCCGAATTCCTTTCCAAGCAGGTAAATGTAGGGCAGGGTCAGCAGACCGCCGATGACTGCCACCACTTTCAAAGTGAGGAAGGAGGTACCCGTGAACAACTCTGCGAACAAGGCGCAGAGATAAATATACAGCGGCTCACGCCCGGTGTTGCGCGGAAAATAAATGGAGAACTGTCCCTGCGTGATGTCGTACACATCCATCAATTTTTCGGCGTGGTCGCTGGTCATTTCAGGGGGCACATCGTACAGGCGATACGTGCGGAAGAAGATGATGATGACCGCCATCACAAAAACGGCCAAAGCACTGCGTGTGATGCGGATATTCCATTCGCTGCTGGTGAAGATGGATTTCAGATCGAAGTTTGACGATGCGGCGCTGCGCGGTTCATTAAGCCAGAAAGCACGCAGGAAAAACACAATGGCAAGCACCCACAGTGTGAGATTCAGGGCAGTGAATTTATTGCCGCCCATCATCCAAAAGGTTGCGGCGCTGAAGATGACCGAAAGCACGAACGAGCCGCGGCGGATGCTGGCATCTTCCACACCGGGCACGATCTGAGAAACGGGTGTCATCGTCCATTCGCCGCGCAGGTAGGCCCACACGGCCAGCCCAAAGGCGGCAATGTACAGCGCGACGCCCAGGTTGGCTGTGCTGGTGCGGGGCGGCTCAAAGGTCTGTTGCGCCGCGAGTGCCAGGAACAGCACGAGCAATGTCCGCCAGGGGAGTTTCTTCGGGGCGGGGGCTTCCACAGGTTCAGGATCAGGCTGCGGGTCAAGTTGAATCGTCGCTTCGTCTGCGGACTGCATTAATTGAGAGGCATCCCCCCGCTTGAACAGGGCCTGAAGAAAGGATTGAAAAGAATTCCAGTTTTTGAAAATGGCTTTTACAAAATCGAGAACAGAAGGTTCATTCATACATCTTCACCCAAAAGGAAATTAGCGTTTGCGCGCGATCACAATGATGCTTTCTCCCCAGCGCATCGGCAGAAAGACGAATCCGGTAATGGCTTGCAGACCGCCAAGGGAACCGAATAATAACTTTTGAATCTGTTTTGGAACATAACGAATGTATGGCACATCCCAAAAGCCATCTGAAAAAATGCGGAGCGTTTCAAAGCCTGCGCCGCGAATGATCTCGAGCCATTCTTCGGGTTGTTTGAGCGAAATATGGGTGGGGTCCTGATAACCGATCCATGTTTTGCCCTTCCACGGTTTGAGCAGTGAACCAAGGTTCGGTGTGGCCAGGATGAGAATGCCGCCTTTTTCGGTAACGCGCGCAATTTCACGGATGGCTTTTGCAGGGTCGGGCAAATGCTCCACAATATGC
>DAOQID010000081.1:0-3301 GCA_035339375.1 Anaerolineales bacterium
TTCATCAAATATTGGGGCAATCGCGACAATACGTATCGCCTGCCGTCCAATTCTTCCATCTCGATGAATTTGGATGGATTATTCACCCGCACAACCGTTTCGTTCACTTCTGCAAAAGCAGATTCGCTGGCCATTAATGCCGCGGAGGTGACAGGCAAGGGGTTGGACCGTGTATCCTACATTCTCGATCTGGTACGGAAGATGGCAAACATAAATGAAAGAGCAGAAGTGACCAGCGAGAACAACTTCCCTGCCGGGGCGGGAATTGCCTCTTCTGCGGCGGCGTTTGCGGCATTAGCCCTGGCTGCCAGCAAAGCGGCGGGGCTGAATTTGAGCGAGCCTGAACTCTCGGTGCTGGCCCGGCGCGGATCGGGGTCCGCTTCACGCTCCATACCGGGTGGTTTTGTAGAATGGCAAATGGGAAGGGAAGAAGCCGATTCGTACTCTTTTTCCATCGCGCCAGCCGACCATTGGAATCTGGTCGATTGTGTGGCCATTGTCAATGCGACGCATAAAAAGACGGGCTCCACGGAGGGCCATGCCATTGCAGGGACAAGTCCGCTGCAAAATGCGCGTGTGGCAGATGCCCCACGGCGTCTCGAAATTTGCCGAAATGCGATTTTGCAAAGGGATTTTGAAGCCTTTGCCAATATCATCGAGCATGATTCAGATATGATGCATTCAGTGATGATGACCTCCAACCCGCCGTTGATGTATTGGCAGGCTGCCACGGTGGAGATCTTTCATCAGGTGCGTGAATGGCGTGCCAGCGGATTGCCCGTGGGTTACACGGTGGATGCGGGCGCCAATGTGCATGTGCTGTGTTTGAGTGATTCTGCGATTGAAGTGGAAAAACGACTGCGTGAGATTCCTGGTGTGAGCAATGTGCTGGTGGCTGGGGTCGGTGGCGCGGCGAAAATTGTTTAGGGGAGAAACTGTCCTTCGAAACAGAGTCAGGTTTCGGTTGAGTATGACCGCGCTTTTCGTCTAATAAAAGATTAACTTCGGCAAATCCATTTGAAGATATAATCCAATTTGTCGTTTAAACTAGGCAAAGGATAAAAAATGGTATCTGGTTTTGTATCTTTAATTGTTTTCCTGCTCGCTTTGGGCGGGATGATCTTTGTACACGAATTGGGGCATTTCATTGCGGCACGTTGGGCGGGTGTTGAAGTGGAAGAATTTGGTTTTGGTCTGCCTTCCTACAGAATCGCCAAACTGTTCACCTGGCAAGGGACCGATTTTACGATCCATGCGCTGCCGCTGGGTGGTTTTATTCGCCCGAAGGGTGAAAATGATCCAAACGTACCGGGCGGGTTGGCTTCGGCAAACCCGTGGAAACGGCTGGTGGTTCTGGCCGCTGGCCCGTTCATGAATCTTTTGACCGCTGTCGTGGTGTTCTCGTTTTTGATCGCTTCAGAGGGTGTGCCAGTAACAGGCTCGATCAAGATCGATGCCGTCTCTGACAACTCCCCTGCCCAGGCGGCGGGGATGCTGCCGGGAGATATCCTGCTTGCCATCAACGGCGAGAAGGTCACCGAAGTGGATGCTGCCATCGCGATCATTCAAGCCAACCTCGATAAACCTGTTGAGTTGTTGATGGACCGCAACGGTGAAGAGGTAACGCTCACTGCCACACCGCTTTCAAGCAGATTGAAAAGTGAAGGCGCGCTCGGCATCGGGTTGGGGTATCCCACACGGCCTGCAACAGTGATCGAAAGTATTTCAGGCGGTTTCATGATCACGGGCGCACAGGCCGCCATGATCGTATATCTACCCATTGCTCTTATTCAGGGTGCCATTGCGCCTGAAGAGGCACGCTTTATCGGGTTCAAAGGGATCTTTGATATGTTCGATGTGGCTGTGGAAGAAGACGTGACCACACGACAGGAAGTTGCCGCTGCCACAGCAGGCACACCCACTCCCCAACCCACAAACTGGACCCTGAACCTGATCGGCATTCTGAGCATTTCACTTGGTGTAATGAACCTCTTCCCCATCCCCGCACTGGATGGCGGCCGCATTCTCTTCACCATGCCTGAAATCCTTTTCCGAAAACGCATCCCCAGCGAATGGGAAAATATGGTCAATGGCATTGCCATGCTTCTGCTGATCTGCCTGATGCTCTTCGTCAATGTGATGGACTTCGTCAACCCCGCTCAAATCCCCACCCCATAATCTATGACACAAATTATCACCCTTCAAACCGCGCTCGAACATTTGCTGAATTCCAATGCAGATATTCCGAAGAATCACCTTCAGCATTATTCTGACCTTGACCCGCAATCGCTGACTATTTTTATGGATGTCTGGCCGCGCGTCAAACCGACCCGAAAACTGCTCCTGCTCGATGAGCTTTTATCTCACCTTGACGAAGACACCATCGTTTCCTACGAAGAGATCGGTCGTGCCCTGCTGAACGATGCCAACAGCGACGTACGCTCACGCGCCATTCGCCTGCTGGCCGAATCAGACGACCCGAAACTTGCCAGCAAATTTATCGAGATCTTACTCAACGATCCAGACCTCGCCCCACGGATGGAATCTGCCACCCTGTTGGGTGAATTCATTTTGATGGGCGAGTTGGAAAAACTGAAGCAAAGCCTCCAACAAAAAATCGAAGGAGCGCTGATTTCCGTCATCCGCAGTGAGGATAATCCATCGCTGCGCAGGCGCGCCCTTGAAGCCCTCAGCTACTCCTCAAACCCGGAAGTGGCAGCCCTGATCGAATCTGCTTTTGAGCGCGCAGACCCAGCGTGGGTTGCCGCCGCTTTGCGTTCCATGGGCCGCTCTCACGACGAACGCTGGAATGAAGATGTCGTCAGCCGCATGCTGGATGATGATCCACGCATCCGCTTTGCTGCTGTGGAAGCCGCTGGAGAACTCAATATTGAAGAAGCTGGCCCCATCCTCATCAAAATGCTTGAAGATGAAGAAGAGGACGATGATGTGGTCGCCGCGGCGATCTGGTCGCTTTCACAAATCGGCGGCGATGACGCACGCATCTACCTGCTTAACCTCATTGAGAACACCGAAGAAGAAGAACTGGTCGAATTCCTCGAGGACGCCCTTGAAAACCTCGATTTCAACACCGAACTGAACAAGTTCGACCTGTTATCCCTCGATGACGACGACGATCTTTTGGAACTGGACGAAGAAGAATTGGAAGACGAAGACGATTAATCTGTCCTAAATTTAGAAGCAAAAACGCTGACAAATCCCCTGTCAGCGTTTTTTTATGCCTACGGGGGCTCTGAACCAAACAAAAAGCCCTCCAATGAGGAGGGCATTTGTGAGCGCG
>DAOQID010000081.1:3401-17067 GCA_035339375.1 Anaerolineales bacterium
GCCCTCCAATGAGGAGGGCATTTGTGAGCGCGAAGAGGGTCGAACTCTTAACCAATGGCTTAAAAGGCCACTGCTCTGCCATTGAGCTACGCGCCCATTACTAAAACGGACTGCATTTTATCACGTGAAATTAAGACCGTCAACGTAATATTGAAATTCGACATAACGTCTATGCCGCTGGAGGCAAAAATGACAGACCTACAATATGTAACTGAGGCAGATTTTCAAGAAGAGGTGGTTGGTTCCACCATGCCCGTCCTTGTGGATTTCACAGCGACCTGGTGCCAGCCCTGTAAAATGATCGAACCCATCGTCAAGCAACTGGCTGAAGAATGGGACGGCAAGGTAAAGGTAGTGAAACTCGATGCAGACCAGAATCCGAACGTCCTGATGCAGTACGGTGTCATGGGCATCCCCACCCTTATGCTGTTCAAGGGCGGCGAGATCAAGGAACGTCTGACAGGATTTCAGCCCAAGGAAAAACTGGCGGCGAAAGTTACACCGCACGTCTAAAACAAAAAGAGCCAGTGACCTGGCTCTTTTTGTTTTAGATATTACAGTTCAGTCGGGCATCGGCTGAACTGTTTTTTTGCTATCGAACGATCACAGCGTCGACAGAGCCGTTGTTATTGGCAACACCGGGTGTGCTGACAAAAACCAGCATCAAAGTGTGGGTGCCTGCTGCTAATTGGCCGGGGTAATCCCAGCGCGGCTGATAGGTGGAGACGGTCAGGTTTTCATCCAGTGTAGCCACCAGAGCACCATCCACAAATACATCCATCTTCCGATAGGACGGTCCGCCCTTATAAAGAACGCTGAAGGATTGTCCCGTGAACGTGATGGAAACCGTTGAACCGCTTTGAGTGGTCTGCTTATAGGAACCACCATAAGCCTGTTTTGCAGCTACGTCTGACCAACCCACAGAATAGACCAAATTCCCATTCTTGTCATCGAACACTGTTTCTGACGATGGCTGTGTAGAGACTGGCACCGTTGCGGTAGGTACAACACCAGTGGGGGTAAAGGTGGGTGAAACTTGAACAATGGGTGTGGCAGTGGCTGTCGAAGGAACTACAACTGGGGTGGCGGTCTTTGTGGCAGACGGTACAGCGGTGGGAAAGCCCCAAATTGGAGTAGAGGTGGCAGTTACCTGTCTGGTTGGGGTGGCGGTCATACCAATCGGCTGGGTAGCGGTCGGCAATGCCGGGGCAGCCGTAGCTGTGGCAGAAACGATACCAGTGAATTGCAAGGCACCCATATCATAGGAAGGTCCACGTGAGTTTCCAGCGAAATCCTGGGCGACGCCCATTGAGACCGCCCCTGCAATGGCAGGTGAACTGCTGCTCAGGCGAAACGACTCGAAGGTCAGGCCTGGAGCCGCAGCTAGTTTTACATCGCCGGTCTTGTCGCCAGATCCGCTCTTGAAGGTCTTGGCCGGGCTGACCCAGAAGTTGTTACTATAGCTGATTCCTACACCGACCTGAATGTCTGTCAAACGCCCATCAGATTGTTGGACGATATTATTAGAAATGACCGAGTTGCGGGTCTTGGTGGGTTGATTAATGGCGACGATACCTGCCTCAGTGCTGCCCCAAACGGTGTTGTAGGCAATCGTCACAGTATCCATGCCGCCATCGGTATTTTCGGAATAGGTATAACCAATACCGCGCTTGCAAAATGCGGCAATGTTATTGATCACGCGCACGCGGGCCAGCTGCGCACCCCAGCCGCTGTAATATTCATCTGCCATGCCAATGCAGTTCGCAGGGGCACCGCTGCGGTAATAGGTGGGGTCAACGCTGTAGACGAAGTTATTTTCAACGTTCACATCCGTCGAATTGTTGACGTAAATATTCTGCGAGTAGTTGTCATGTACGACATTGTTGTAAATGTTCACAAAGCGTCCCTGCCCAACGCCAATTCCTTCGCCGTAATTGTTATAGATGGTGTTATTTTTGAGGGTGATATTCTCACCGCCAAGGCCAACCCGCAGGGTTCCAGCCCAGCCGCCAGTGGTATTTACGCCGCCAGTGTTCTCCAGCACATTACTGTGAAGGGTTGAACCTTCAAAGGTCACATACTTGCCCTTAATTCTCGCACCAAAGCGAAAACAGTTGTGAATGTAGAAATTCTTCACTGAAATATTCGAACCAGTCACATCCACACAAAAATCGGTGGCGCTCACGGTCTCAAAGCCGCTGATATTGATATAGCTGCCAGACAAAATAATGTCACGATCAAGGGTCATACCGCCGTCAATGATCACCTTCTGCCCAGCCACAGGCTGAACAGTGATGGGCGCAGCAGCCGTGCCGCTCTTTTTCACATTGAGTTGCTGGGTGTACGTACCTCCATAAACCTGCAGCACGTCACCAGCCACAAGCATAGAAACGGCCTTGGTGAACGTTTTGAACGGAGCGGTGGCAGTTCCTGCATTGGTGTCGCTGCCGGTCAGTGAAACATAATAGGTCTTTGATGCTGCCAGGGGAGAAGCCCCAACCGCGCTAAAGCTTCCAAGTGTGAGGGTGATGGTTACGATAACACTCGTCAGCCAGTACATTGTCTTTTTCATTACGATATCTCCTTCGTTACACCGTTGGCCTGTATTCTTTGCGTTCAGGCTTTTGTCAGATTTGCCGCTTCGTTGCAGCGTTTGTTCGCAAAAGGCAAACGGTATATTTGCGTGCATAAAGATTAACATGTCGGTCTCCCGTGCAAGGGTCTCCCAGCCATGACCTGAGTACTAGAAATCTGCACATTTCTGTAAACAGGCAAAGTCACTTTACAAATCAGCAAGAAACAGCTTATCCAATGCTCATAATGGCAAAAAATGCCAAAGACACTCCCCCAAATCCTGAAAGGTGATGGAAAGGACGGAAAATTTAAACTTAAAAATCAATTTTTTAAATACTTTTTGAAACGATTTTTTTGTCTCTATCAGCGACTTGGTATGTACAGGGTCGCTAAAAACAGGAAAAAGTTACGATTTCCCCAAACGAAAAAAAGCGGTAAGATAAGCCCACATCAAAAAGGCGGTTCCCCCAACTCATGTTTGATCTTTCCAATGCACGCTTCGCTTTTCTGGATATCGAGACCACCGGACTTTCCCCCTGGTTCGGAGATCGGATCTGCCAGATCGCCATTGTCCTGACCGAAGGCAAACGCATCAAATCGACCCTTGACCTGCTCATCAACCCCGGGCGGGGACTCTCCCCGGCAGCCTCTCACATCAACGGGTTGGATGAGTCAAAACTTTCAGCGGCACCCATGTTCGAAGAAATCACCGACCAGCTTGAGGCGGCGTTAAAAGACGCGGTCGTTGTCTGTCACAATGCCAAATTCGATATCCAATTCCTGGATAATGAATACCGCAAGTTGGGACGTTCCATCGAATATCCAAATTTGATCGATACCCTGTTGCTGGCCCGCGAATACTTTGACCTGCCTTCCTACAGCCTGCATCACCTTGCCGAAGATTTCAGCATTTCACGGAATTCACAAGGCTCGCGTGCTATGGCAGATGCTCTCACAGCCAAAAATCTCTTCTTCGCCATGATGGATACGCTCAAGCCAAATGGCAAACCACTTGATGATTACATCGGCATTTACAACTCCCCTGCCTGGCCGGAAGAAGGCGTATACCTGCCCACCGAGTTGAGCGAAGCCATTCACAGCGGCAGGCGGCTATTCATCAAATATATGGATAAGGACGGAGAAATTTCAGAGCGCTGGATCTCCCCCAATCAAGTCATCGGGCTGGCCGATTACATTTACCTGCAAGCCTACTGCCACACCCGTGAAGCTGAGCGTACGTTTCGATTAGACCGAATTATTGAAGTGGCAATGGAAATCGAAAAGGAATAAAAAAGATTGCTTCGCTATGCGATTCACCAAAAAATGAAATAAGCAGGTGGCTGGCAAAAGCCTCTTAAAAACATACTCACCACGAAAGTTGTCCTTCGTGGTGAGTATTATTTTGTCTTGATTTTAATCTTTCTTCTCTTGGAAGATCCGCGTCAGGGCATTTTTGAAGGCCTGATATGGCTGGGCGCCAACGATGGCATAACGCTCGTTGATGACATAAGTCGGCACACCGGATACACCGATCTGCTGGGCATATTGAACCTGCCCCGCCACTTCAGCGGTGTATTTTCCGCCTTCTACAACAGTTTGCATATCTTCCCCATTGAGGCCAACCTCTTCGGCAGCGGCACGGAGTATTTCCCATTTGCTGATATCGAGGGCTTCACCATACACCTTGCGAAAAACCACGCGATGGAATTCGAGTGCTTTGCCATGTTCACGGGCATATTCAGTGGCTTCATGGGCAAGGCGGGTATTGTAAATGCGGTCTGGCGAGTTGAAGTTCATGCCATGCATTTTCGCCATGCTTTGCAAACGTTCATCGGCGCCATTGGCCCGCGCGCGGAGAATGTAATCGGGCAGGTCCATGCCTTCAGGCGGGGTATCGGGGCGCAGGTAAAACGGACGCCACTCCACATCCACGTTGTATTCAGCTTTCAGTTGGTCGACCACACCCTGGCCGACATAGCACCACGGTCAGATGTAATCAGAAAAGATGGTCAGCTTGAAGTCCATTGTCAGTTCCTTTGGCTCGTTTAGGTTTGGATATTCTGTGAATAGACTGACAATGAGACTGGTTTCTTACAAACTAATCAAAATAATAGGTGGAACAGGGAAAATCTTCGCCAGAGGGCAAAATGACCGTAGGGGGGAAATCCAGATCGACAACCTCGTAGTTTTTCAATTCCTCTGAGATCGAAGCCAATGCCCGATCAGCATTGAACGAGGAGAAATGGAAGGATTGCCACGAAGATTCGCGTCCACCGTCATAGGTGCGCTGCTGATTGATACAGGCCAGTGCCGCGCCGATCTTCTCATGCACAGGGTCGGGCAGTTTGGGGTTTAAGTAGGCTTTCACAAGCGCCGGAACGGCATCGTCAGAAAGCTCCACAAAATATTGGGCATCCACTTCTTCTTCCTGCACCCGTGAAACGGAGGCTTCGGTTTGCGCCTGCAAATCACCACGCCGAATGTTTTGCTCCACGATAAACGCATCCACATTGAGGATGGGCAGGGAAATTGCAAACCCAAACGACGCAACCAGGGCCGCAAAGGTGAACATACGCTCCTTGTGCAAAATTTCAAGCACAATGGTGACGACGAGCAATAAACCTATCCAGACAAGGAAGACATGGGTGTATGTGCGCAGGCGTGAAAATCCATATGCCGCTTCATACAGGCCAAGACGCCTGAACGCCGAAAAGAGCATGACCAACAGGAGCACCACCAACGCCACCCCCAACCCAGAGTAGATCCTCCGTTGTGCTTCGGTTTCGCGCCTGGTGATGGAGGTAAGTGTCAACAGCATCACCAGTGAGAAGAAAGCCACTGTCACCAGTTCGCCGAAGCCACGGCGGGCGTATTCAGAGTAGGTATAGCCTTCAATATTGATGTTGGCTTGCCCGCCAAAGAAATACTGGAACTGAATGACGACAAACACAGCGAACAGGGCCACGACACTGCCCAGCACAATGGTTGATTCAACAAAGCCAAGGAACGGTGGAATGAAGGGCTTATCTTCATTGAGAAGTTTCTCATCCTTCGACTCGATCCCCGCATGCAAGACCACCCCAGCCAGCGCATACCCGATGATGATGATATAGATAAAGCGGAAGATCAGCTCAGGCAGGTTTTCAAGGTTAAACCAGTTGAGCAGGTCAGTCAGCCGTTGACCGAAGACGACATCAGCTGAAGAAAGCAGGGAAGAGAAAATGGCAATGATCGGCACAGCAATGACAATGCCGCGCACCACCGGCCAAACATTCCGCTTTGGGGGTTGAATCCCTGCTTCGGCCTGCAATTTGCGCACATCCCCTGTAAAGGTGACGGGGCGTGCCAGCATGCTTCCAAGCAGCTGCAAGCCTTTGCCAAGATAATCACCAATTGTGTACAAATACCAACGCCCGCCAAGGTAGGTCATTGCGAGGGTGGTCATCACCAAAAGGGTGAATGTCACGGCCAGGAAGGTGGTCATTGGCTCGGCGCGGAAAAATGTGACAGCGGCGAAAAAGCCAAAGAGCGGAAGCAGAATCAGGCTGGCGCGATTCGGGCGAAGCCCGTCGCTCAAAAGCAGGTAGAACGCCACCAACAGACACGAAACCGCAAAAATGGCAAAATTTATGCCAGGTGATTTTTTCCAAAACAGGAAATCGAACAGCCACCCAAGTACAAATACAGGAACCCACAGTTTATTCGGATTGTTTTTCATCAGTTCTCCTAACGTCCTTTGCTGTAACTCAGGACGATGATTTGAATATGCCTCGGTATGACCCGCGCAATGGGAACAGAATAGCCGTGAAAGTCTGGCGGAGACTCTCAAAAGGTATCATATTTTGCCAAAAAACGCCGATTTAATATTACAAATTTGTGAGAATCAAAAATGCCCTATTGACATTCATTTTATTTTATGACATACTTTCGACACTGGATGGGGGCAAACAAATTGAATTGCCATCCTAATGAAAGGAGGAGGTGATGTCGCTTATGAATAGTAGTAGTAAACCCAGCGCTGTGGCATCCCTCCTCAAGATCTAAAGGACGCCACAGCGCAAACCCCAAACTGCCATCCGCAAGGGTGGCAGTTTGGCTTTAAAACAGAAAGGGCACAGTGTGACTGTGCCCTTTTGGGATTAATAGAAGCCTACAGAAGGGTCCACCCTACGGGCATACTCATCAATTCCGCCGCGGACGTTAAAGGTATTTTTGAAACCCTGTTGCAAAAGCCAGCCTGTCACCTGCACACTTCGGCTGCCATGATGACATATAACGTAGACGGGTACCTGCTGTGAGCGGACTTCTTCGGAGAGAGCCGCCACCCCTTCCCTACCCATACGGCTCATCGGCGTGACCTCAAGCCTGCTGTCTTCGATTTTGGCTTGATTCAACTCCGGTAGTTCGCGTATGTCGAGCAAGATAAACTTTTCTTCGGTCTTGAGCTTTTCGCCAAGTTCGGTAACGGTGATTTCAGGAAACATGGGACCTCTAAAGATTTACGGCTTACGATTGAGTGCAGGAGCGTAGAATTTTTCCACGTATTCCTTTACCATGCGGCGGGTGGAGAATTGCGGAATGCAGGTCTTCATGGTGTCTTTCATGCGGCTGATCCACTCGTGTGAAATTTCCTTCGGGTCACGGTTGTAGTAGAGCGGAATGATCTCATGTTCGAGGGTGTGATAGAGGTCTTCTGCATCGGCGGCATCCTGAACTTCGTTCGAGGGGTATTCCTTGTCTTCGCCAATGGCCCAGCCGTTGGTGCCGTTGTAGGCTTCGCGCCACCAGCCATCAAGCACGGAGAAATTCAGCACGCCATTCAGGGCGGCTTTCATGCCTGAGGTGCCGCTGGCTTCGAGCGGACGACGGGGGGTGTTCATCCACACATCCACGCCCTGGACGAGGTAGCGGGCAAGGTTCATGTCGTAATCTTCCACGAAGACGAGGCGTCCGCCGGTTTCGGCTTTTTTGACGGTACGATAGACCTTTTGGATCAATTCCTTGCCAGGCTCATCGGCGGGGTGCGCTTTGCCGGCAAAGATGATCTGCACAGGCATGTTCGGGCGATTGATGATATCGAGCAAGCGCTCAATATCAGAAAGGATGAGATTGGCACGCTTGTAGGTGGCGAAACGGCGGGCAAAACCGATGGTCAATGCGTAGGGATTGATCATCACACCGGAGGAAACCACCTGCACGGGGTGGAATCCACCCTGACGCCAGCGCTCGCGGACACGCTCACGCATGTAAAAAGTCAACTTGCGTTTGAGGTGCAGACGCACAGCCCACAGTTCCTGATCTGGAATGGAATCAAGTTTCGACCAGAAATTGGGTTCATCAAGATGGTCATACCAATCGTTGCCGAAATATTTTTCGAAAAGAACGTTCATGCGGCGTGCCATCCAATTGGCGGTGTGGACGCCGTTGGTAACATGCTGGATGGGGACATCCTTTTCCTGCTTTTCAGGCCAGAGGAAATTCCACATGCCGCGGGAGACTTCGCCATGCAATTCGGAAACGCCGTTGCTGCCGCCAGACAGTTTCAAAGCCAGTACAGGCATGGAGTAGGCATCACCGCGCGGATGGGTATGCTTGGCAATATCAACAAATTCTTCGCGGGTGAGGCCAAGTTCGGGCCAGAAGTTGGCGAGGTATTTATCAATAAGCCAGAGCGGGAATTCGTCATTGCCTGCAGGGACAGGTGTGTGGGTGGTGAAGACGTTCTGTCCGAGGGATTTTTTGGCGGCATCTGCAAAGGGGAGGCCCTTTGTCACGAGTTCACGCACCCGCTCAAGGGTCAGGAAAGATGCGTGGCCTTCGTTCATGTGCCAGACCGCGGGGGAATAATCCAGCGCGCGCAAGGCACGCACGCCCCCTACGCCGAGCAATACTTCCTGCATGACGCGGCGGTCAAGGTCAGACCAGTACAGGCGGGCAGTGAGCAGACGGTCAAAATCGGTGTTGCCTTCAACGTTTGAATCGAGGAGGTATAACGGCACACGGCCAACACGCACCTCCCAGATCTGGGCGGTGATGGTGCGGTCGGGAAATTCGATTTGAATGGTGACAGGTTTCTTGTTTTTGGTAACAAGTGTGACAGGCAGGTGTTCAAAGGTGAGCGGATTGTTGAGCGCTTCCTGCCAGCCATCTTCACTGATGCGTTGGGAGAAATATCCCTGCCCGTACATGAATCCAACAGCGATCAATGGCAGGCCAAGATCGGAGGATTCTTTCAGGTGGTCGCCTGCCAGTACGCCAAGGCCGCCCGAATAAATGGGCAGGGTCTCGTGCAAACCAAATTCCATGGAGAAATAGGCCACAGGGTTGCCATCGAATTCGGGGTGGGCCTGTTGGGTCCAGGATGACTTCGTGAAATAAGAATCAAAACTTTCAAAAAGGGCATCGTACAGGGTGAGGTAATCCTGGTCTTTCGCGGCTTGAACCAAACGACCGTGGCTGATCTCTTGCAGCATGCGGATGGGATTATGGCCGAGGCGTTCCCACAGGTCATAATCGAGTCGTCCGAAGAGGCGGGCAGCTTCTGGCTGCCACGTCCACCACAGGTTGTAGGCTAATTCACCGAGGCGCGCAATGCGCTTGGGGATATCAAATTTTTGGGAGGGGGTGGTTAGGAATTTCATAGCGGCAGAATGATACCGTAAAAATGACGCGAAGTTGCACGGATTTGTTTTCCTGCATAAATTGTAATGTGAACAAAGTGTAGATTTTCACATGGCATACACTCTGTCAACAGGACTATAATCCAACCAGAAAGTCTATATTTACTGGAGCAACCTCATGACCATGTCTCATCCTCCCATTAAAAAAATAGCAATCAGCACCGGTGGAGGCGACGCCCCCGGTTTGAATGCAGTGATCCGTGCAGCAGCCCTTTCAGCCATCAAACGCGGCTGGGAAGTGTACGGAGTCCGCGATGGTTTCAACGGAATCCTCTCACCAGAAGAATACCCCGATGGCGGGTTCATTTCACTCACACGCGAGCGGGTACGCGGAATTACCCATTTGGGCGGAACCATTCTGGGAACGACCAACCGCAACAATCCGCTCAGGTATCCGATCACCCGCGCAGATGGAAGCATCGAAGAAGTGGATCGCGGCGATGAAGTGGTGCGCGGTTTTCGCTTGCACCACATTGACGCGCTCATCACGGTCGGCGGAGATGGCTCACTGGCAATTGCAAGTGTGCTCGCCAAAAAGGGCCTGCGTCTGATCTCTGTGCCAAAAACGATCGACAATGACCTCGATAAGACCGATGTCACCTTTGGTTTCGATACTGCGGTCGGATTCGCCACCGAGGCGCTTGACCGCCTGCATTCCACAGCCGCCTCGCATGGACGGGTGATGGTGGTGGAAATGATGGGCCGCTACGCAGGCTGGATCGCTTTGCATTCAGGCGTGGCTGGTTCGGCAGATGTGATCTTGATTCCTGAACATCCCTACGATATTCACAAAGTCGTTGAAAAAATCAAGGAACGCGAAGAGCGGGGCAGCAAATTTACGATCGTGGTGGTGGCTGAAGGCGCATCTCCAGTAGGCGGTGCAGTGACCGTGGTTGAGCATGAAGCGGGCCGCGCCGAACGACTGGGCGGCATTGGCGAAAAAGTGGCGGCTGAAATTCATGCCATTTCAGGCAAGGAAACCCGCGTTGTGGTGCTTGGTCATTTATTGCGCGGCGGCTCCCCCACTTCCTTTGACCGTCTCACCGCACTGCGATTCGGCGCAGCCGCAGTGCGCGCATTGGAAGAAGGTCAGAGTGGTGTGATGATCGCCCTCGACCCGCCGCACGTCAAATACGTACCGATCGAAGATGCCATGGGCAAGATGAAGATGGTGCCAATGGATTCGGACATTGTCCGCACGGCGTATGATCTCGGAGTTTCGTTCGGGTAAAACGGATTCATGCCCACCGTTCAACTCTTCGTCACCTGTCTCGTCGATTCTTTCTTCCCGCAAACTGGTGAGGCCGTCGTGGATATTCTCCACCGCCTCGGCATTGGCGTGGATTTTGCCCCCGACCAAACCTGTTGCGGACAGCCGCAATTCAACGCAGGGCTTCGCAAGGATGCGCGCGCCATTGCAGAACACACCATCCGAGTCTTTGAAAACACAACAGGCGACATTGTGACTCCATCAGGTTCGTGCGCGCACATGTTCCGCCATAATTACCCTGAGCTCTTTGAAGGTGATTCGCTCTGGCTGCCACGCGCAAAGGCACTGGCAGAACGCACGTATGAATTTACCGAATATCTTGTAGATAAACTCAACGTCACCGATCTCGGCGCAAGGTGGGACGGAGCGCTCACCTACCATCCATCCTGTCACACCCTGCGCGGAATCAATGTGGATCGTCAGCCGCGCGCGTTACTGGCAAAAGTCAAAGGCGCAACGCTGATCGACCTTCCGCACGCCGAAGAATGCTGCGGCTTTGGCGGCATCATGTCTGTGGAGCACCCTGAACTTTCGGCAGAATGGCTAAAGCGCAAGATCAGCAGCTTGGAAGCGAGTCAGGCTCCCGTTTTAGTCGTGACCGATGCGGGTTGTCGCATGCACATTGCGGGCGGGTTGAATCGTCAAAAGAAAAGTCAGCGCGTGATGCATATCGCTGAAGTGTTGAATGGAAAATGAATATACCGACGTTAGAAGGTTCCAACGTTACAACGTTTAAACGTTCAAACTCCTATGACTACATTTCGCTCTCGTATTCTCGAATCAATCAACGACGCAAACCTGCAAACTGCGCTGGATAACAACACCGAGCGCCGTTTGAAAGGCCGCGCCGCCGCATTTGAATCCATCCCTGATTGGCGCGACAGGCGGCTACACGCAAACAAGATCCGCGCGGATGTGATTGACAACCTTGATGCGTATCTTGAAAAATTCATCGCAAAGAACGAGGCCAATGGAGTCATCGTCCACCGCGCAAAAGATGCGGCAGAGGCGATTCAAATTGTGTTGGGAATTGCCAGGTCAATTACCAATCACCACTTACCAACTACCAAGACTCTCATCGCAAAATCCAAAAGCATGGTCAGTGAAGAGATCGCGCTCAACCATGCATTGGAAAAAGAAAATATGCAGGTCATCGAAACCGATCTTGGCGAATACATTGTGCAATTGCGGCACGAGCGGCCAAGTCACATCATCACCCCTGCGGCGCATCTCAAAAAAGAACAGGTCGCCGAACTCTTCCACGAAAAACTCGGCATTCCCTACACCATCGATATCCCCACCCTCACCGCCACCGCACGCAAAGTGCTGCGCGAAGTTTTCCTCACCGCCGACATCGGCTTGAGCGGAGTCAACTTTGGTGTGGCTGAAACGGGCGGCGTGTGCGTCATCACCAATGAAGGCAACGGGCGCATGGTCACAACACTCCCGCCTGTCCACATTGCGCTGATGGGCATGGAACGCATTGTCCCAAATCTTGATGATCTCGCGCTCATGCTCTCACTACTCCCCCGCTCGGCCACGGGGCAAAAGCTCACCGTCTACACCCAACTGCTTCACAAACCCATTCAAAATCAAACGCGCCACCTCATCATCCTTGATAACGGACGAACACGCCTGCGAAATTCGCCGCTCAAAGAATCGTTGTATTGCATCCGCTGCGGCGCGTGCTTGAATGCCTGTCCCGTTTTTCGTGAACTCGGCGGCCATGCCTACATCGGCAGTGACCTTTCCATTGCGCCGTATCCTGGCCCCATTGGCTCGGTCATTTCGCCTGGGCTACTCGGCGAAAATTATGTCCAACTCGCGCAGGCTTCGTCATTGTGCGGCGCGTGCAAAGACGCCTGCCCGGTGAATATTGATCTGCCGAAATTATTGACTCGTGTGAGGGCAGGAGCAGTGAACAGTAAACAGTCGTCAGTGATCAGTGAAGGCGCAGGATTGACTCGCTCGACCAGATTCGGTTTGCAGATGTACACCCGCATCGCGACTCACCCAAGGCTGTTTGCGGCGTCACAAAAATTGGCTGCGCTGACATCCTCTCTCTTCGCCCCGTTCTCGCAGTGGATTCACCTGCCCGCGTTCACAGGCTGGGGCTACAGCAAGGACTTTCCAAAATTTGCAGGGAAGACGTTTCGAGAAAGATATGTGAAGAGGGCAGAAAGCGGAGAATCAGAGATTGATAATGCATACTCGTCAAATCCTCAATCTCCAGTTACCAATCACCAATTGCCCATTGGCAGGCATCAATTCACCGAAGAACTCACCGCGCTGGGCGGGCATGTCTACAACGTTGAGAACGCCACGCAAGAAATTATCAAGTTTTTGAAATCGCGCAACATCAACAAGATTCATCTTGAGCCAAATCTGCTGGACGAAGGTCTTTTGCGCGAAGCAAACATTGAATTCACTCATGAACCCGACCCGCAGATCATTGTCGGGGTGACGAATGCCATTTGCGGGCTGGCAGATACCGGGTCCGTTTTGATCGTGGACGGGGATGGCAGTCCGCTCAAGGGGTCGTTGCTTCCTGAGATTCATGTCGCCATTTTGAAGACATCCAATATTCTGCCATCTTTGCCCGATGCCATGCATCTTGTGAAAGATACACGCGCCGCAGTCTTCATTACAGGGCCATCGCGCACGGCTGATATTGAAATGACCCTGACCATCGGTGTGCATGGCCCGAAAGAGATCCACGTTTTTTTGACTTGACATCCGCCCATCGCGGACATATACTGACTTCACAATTGAACGGGGAGCCTTTTCGAAAGGCTGAGAGGAGCGTACTTCGCTCGACCCGCATTACCTGATCTGGTTAATACCAGCGGAGGGACTCTTGACTCACCTATAGCCATCCTCCGCCTTCGGAGGATTTTTTGTTTCAAAAACGCATCATCATCTTTGCCAACGGCGAATTGCCCAATAAGGAAAAAGCCCGCGCCCTGCTGCGTGAAGACGACTTCATCATCGCCGCAGACGGCGGAACACGCCATGCCATAGAACTGGGAAGAACACCCAACATCATCATTGGCGACCTTGATTCTTTGCCTGTCAACCTTGAACCTTCAACCTTGAACATTGAACTCATGCAATTTCCCGCCGATAAAAACGAAACCGATCT
>DAOQID010000081.1:17167-18399 GCA_035339375.1 Anaerolineales bacterium
GACGGTCTCGAGGAAGTTTTCTTTTGCCATGACCATGCAGAGGTCAATGGCGCGGCTGGCGATATCGTTTCCCTCATCCCGTGGCAAGGAGAAGTGACAGGCATCCTCACGCACGGGCTTAAATGGGTTTTGCAAAACGAAACCTTGTACCCGCATAAAACACGCGGCATCAGCAATGAAATGACAGGCGATACAGCGACCATCAAAATTAAATCTGGGCTGCTGCTTGTTGTCCACCGCTGTGAAACGGTAATTGGTAATTGGTAATTGGTAATTTCAAACGGAGACTAATCAATGAAACGCACTATCCACTTTTCACTTTTCACTTTCTACACCCTTCTTTCTTCTTTCCTCTTTCTTCTCACATCCTGCGCACCAACACCTCCCCCCACTGGTCCACAAACCATCACAGTGATGACCCACGACTCTTTTGCCATCAGTGAGGATGTGGTCAAAGCCTTTGAAACGGAGAATAATGCCAAGGTTTCTTTCATCCAAAGTGGTGACGCGGGATCCATGCTCAATCAAGCCGTCCTCACCAAAGACGCTCCCATTGCAGATGTGCTCTTCGGCGTGGACAATACCTTCCTCTCCCGCGCTCTTGAAGCGGACATTTTCGAAGCCTATCAATCACCAGCATTAAGTGACATCGCCGATGAGTTCAAACTCGACTCGTCCAACCGCGCCCTGCCCGTGGATTATGGCGATGTGTGCATCAATTACGATAAAGCCTATTTCGCTGAAAACAATCTCGCTATTCCGCAATCATTTGAAGACCTCGCAAAGCCTGAATACAAGGGATTGCTGGTTGTGGAGAATCCTGCCACCTCGTCACCTGGGCTTGCCTTTTTGCTTGCCACCCGCGCTCACTTCGGTGACGGGTATCTTGATTACTGGAAGAGTCTGAAAGAAAACGGCGCTGTCGTTGTGGATGGATGGGAAACCGCCTACTACACCAACTTCTCCGCATCCTCTGGCAAGGGACCGCAGTCAATGGTCGTTTCGTACGCATCCAGCCCCGCCGCGGAAGTGTTCTTCGCTTCGCCCCAGCCAAGCGAATCTCCGACCGCATCCATCATTGCCTCGGGTATGTGCTTCCGTCAGGTTGAATTCGTGGGAATCTTGAAGAACACGTCCAATCAACCCCTTGCCCAAAAATTTGTGGACTTTATGTTGAGCCAGAAATTCCAGGAAGATATGCCGCTGAATATGTTCGTTTATCCAGTCAATAA
>DAOQID010000082.1:0-9753 GCA_035339375.1 Anaerolineales bacterium
CGACTGCTCTTGGTATAATTTGCGCCTATTAGAAATCAGGAGCACCATGAAATATCACATCTGGACCGAAGGATGCCAAATGAACGTTGCCGACTCTCAGCGGGTTGGCTCCTCGCTTGAGCATCTGGGTTACACCTTTACCGAAACCATCGAAGAAGCCGACGTTATTGTTTTGAACACCTGCGTTGTGCGCCAATCTGCCGAAGACAAGGCGCTTGGCCGCTTATCATCGCTGGCCCCGCTCAAAAAGAAAAACCCCAACCTCGTTATCAATTTAATGGGCTGCCTCGTTGGTGTGCGCGGCACCGAAAAATTAAAAGCCCGCCTGCCCTATGTGGATGTCTTCTCCCCACCCTCTGACCCCGGCCCATTGATCTCGCACCTCACCCAGGGAGAAATCCGCTCGATGGAAGATGCGGAAACAACCCGCCGATTCCTGATGATGGACGATGAACTGATCCTCCCCGTGGCAGAACAGGGCAAACTCGTCACTGCCCATGTGCCGATCGTTTACGGCTGTTCACATGCCTGCACCTTTTGCATCATCCCCTACAAGCGCGGCGTGGAACGCTCCCGCCCTGTCGGCGACATTGTCAGCGAAGTCCGCTCACTGGCAAAGCAAGGTGTAAAAGAAATTACATTGCTCGGTCAAATCGTAGATCGCTACGGTAAAGACATCCCCGATGGTCCCAACCTCGCCGCGTTGCTCCGCATCATTCACGACGAGCCAGGCGCGGAAGGCATCGAACGCATCCGCTTCCTGACCTCGCACCCCAACTATTTTGACGACGATCTCATTCAAGCCATCGCTGAACTCCCGCGCGTCATGCCGCACATTGAACTCCCCATTCAGGCAGGCGATGATGAAGTGCTCGCCAACATGAAACGCGGATACACCCAGCAAAACTTCCGCGACCTCGTGGAAAAAATCCGCGCCCGCATTCCCAATTGTTCCATCGCCACCGACATCATCGTCGGATTCCCCGGCGAAACCGATGAACAATTCATGGAAACCTATCGCGTCTTATCCGACCTGAAACTGGATGTGGCGCATCTGGCGCGCTACTCCGTTCGAGAGGGCACCGTCGCCACCCGCCGCATGGAAGACAATGTAAGCGACGAAGAAAAAAGACGCCGCTTCCACCTGCTCGAAGAATTGCAGGAACAGGTCGTCGGCGAGATCAACAAGAAATATCTCGGCGAAACCGTGGATGTACTCTTCGAAGAAAAGGTCAAAGGCCGCTGGCGCGGACGCACCCCCACCAACAAACTGGTCTTCGTCGAATCAGAAGAAGACCTGCGCGGCAAACTGCGCCCCGTCACCGTCACATGGACGGGACCCTGGTCCATGCAGGCGCAGCTCGCTGGGGTACGCTCGCAAAATAAACCAGAATTGATTTCGCTATAAAAATGTACGGACACGGCGTTGCCGTGTCCGTATGATTTTCGGGGGTTATAATTTCGCCACCATGTCTTTCAACGAACTCATTACTACATTTGCAAACAACCTGCTCCCCATCCTGTTGGTCAGTGGAGCGGGGTTTATTCTCGGAAAATTCCTCACTGTCGATTCGCGCTCTCTTGGTCGGGTGGTCTTTTACGTATTCAGCCCTCTGCTCGTTCTGGATCTGATGCTCAAAAGCCAGCTAAATCTGCAACAAGCCATGACGACCGTGGGGTACACCATGTCGGTTATTGCCATAATGGGTTTGCTGGCCTTCTTATTCGGCAAACTCTTTAAACTGGAAAAGCCCTATCTGCTGGCGGTCATTCTTACAGTGGCCTTCGGCAACACAGGCAATTACGGCCTGCCGCTGGTGAAGTTTGCCTTCGGCACCGATGCATTGGCGGTCGCTTCCCTGTTTTATGTGACCACCACCATTTTGTTCAATACGGTGGGTGTGGTGATCGCTTCCATCGGCCACATGGATCTGAAATCGGCAGTGCTGGGGTTGTTCAAACTTCCCAGTATCTACGGGGTGACACTGGCCCTCATAATAAAAGGGTTGGGAATTCAACTCCCTCTGCCCATTTCACGTACAATTGAGATAGCCGCAAACGGAGCCATTCCCGTCATGCTTATTTTGCTCGGCTTGGAATTGACCCGCATCGAATGGTCACACAGTTTCCGCGCGCTGGGGTTGGGCGTGGCGGTGAAACTTTTACTTGGACCGCTGGTTGGGCTTGCATTGGCAGGGTTATTCAAATTGCAGGGGCATGTGCGTCAGGGCGCCGTATTGGAAGCCGCCATGCCTGCCGCCGTTGCAACCACGGTTGTGGCAACCGAATATAAATTGGAGCCATCGCTGGTCACTGCAATTGTTTTTCTAGGCACAGCGCTCAGTCCGCTGACATTGACGCCATTGATTGTTTTTCTAACGAGGTAAACATGCCGCATCTAAAAAAACTCATCGCCCGATTGATGGCGATTCTACTTACAGCCGCGATCCTGCCTTTTAACTTGAATCAAGCCGGGGCGCAGGGAGGAATCGATGTGACTGCTGCCACGGCGGTGGTGGATTTTGGTAGAACGATCACATTTCAGGCAATGATCACAGCTCCGATCGGCATTCAACAGGTTTCTCTTCTCTTCCGCGGTATGAATGAAGATGTGACTCGGGTGGAGCCCGTGCAGCTTGGGCCTGATGGATTTGTGAGTTTCACTTACGATGCCTCGCGCAATTTTTTCCCGCCGTTTAGTTCGGTCGTATTCTGGTTTCAAGCCACTTTGGCCGATAACCAAACCTACACCAGCCAGCCCATCACCTTTGCTTACAACGATAATCGTTTTCCATGGCGTGAGGCAAGGAGAGATAACCTTGTGGTGCATTGGTATGCGGGCGATGATGCTTTTGGCGCCGCCGCATTGGATGCCGCCAACAGGGGCATCCTTTCCATCAATGAGTTCATTCCCATTTCTTCAAGCCAGCCCATCGATATTTACATCTATTCAAATGCACTCGACCTGCAAAATACGCTCTTGCTTGGCGGCCAGGAATGGGTCGGCGGACATGCCAACCCGGAGTTGGGCGTGGTGCTGGTTGCCATTTCCCCCGGTGTCAATCAATCCATTGAACTTGAAACCATGATCCCGCACGAACTTGCGCATGTGATGTTGTACCGTTCGCTGGGAGGGACTTACAACATTCAACCGCTCTGGCTGCTTGAAGGCATCGCCACCATGGCGGAATATCCCAACCCTGATTACAAACATGCGCTGGATATTGCCAGCGGAAATAATACCTTGCTCTCTTTTGCAGACTTATGCGTTTCCTTCCCCGCCGACGCAGGCAACGCCTATCTGGCTTATGCTCAATCCCAATCATTTGTCACCTACATCCGCGAAACCTACGGCACCTCAGGCCTGGCACGTTTGACCAAATCATACAGCGAAGGCTTTAACTGCGAACTCGGTGCAACCAACGCCCTTGGCACCCCATTGAGCCTGCTGGATGTGCGCTGGCGCGAAAGTGTGCTTGGACAAAACGTCGCAGGTGTGGCTTTTCGGAATCTTTCACCTTATCTGTTGTTGATGGCTCTGGTGTTGGTCGTTCCCATGTGGGGCGCGATTGATATGCTGCGCCAAAGGAGAAAACGTGCAAAACAATCCGACTGACGAATTGAAACGCGTACACATGTGGGTCAAGGGACGGGTGCAAGGGGTGGGCTTCCGTGCGCATGTGGAGTACCATGCCCTGCAGATCGGTGTGCTTGGCTGGGTGAGAAACCTCGGTCATGATACGGTTGAAACCGTGGCAGAAGGCACCAAAGAACAGATTGCTCAATTTATCGAGATGGTGAAAACAGGTCCGCGGCACTCACGAGTGGACGAAGCTCGCGTGGAATATGAACCCACCACCGGACATCTAAGCGGTTTCACCGTAAAGATGAGCATGTAACATCACGAAAACCCCAACCCTCTTTCCTTCAACGAAACCCATCTCCCCAGTCCGATCACCAAATGATCGAGCACATCCACATCCAACAGCTTTCCTGCCTGCACCATGGCGCGTGTCACGGCTACATCATCGGGGCTGGGAGTCGGATCACCGCTTGGGTGGTTATGCGCAACTATAATCGCGGATGCGTTGGCCCGAATCGCATCTTTGAACAACTCCCCCACACGAACCTGTGATGAATTGACCGAGCCTTTATAAACTTCCACAGTTTCCAAGACCCGATTCCTTCTGTCCAACAAAAGCACCCGCAGATGTTCCTGCTCCAGCGCCGACATTTCAAATTGCAACAATGCGGCGGCATCTGCGGGACTATTGATGGAAGGCCGTTCTTCAGGGGCTTCCAAAGTCAACCTTCTTCCCAATTCAATCGCGGCTTTGATCTGTGCGGCCTTGGCCTCCCCAATGGCATGTTGATCCATGAGTTCTTTGATCGGTGCGCGGTGCAACCCACTGAGCCCGCCAAATTTTTTCAACAAACGCTGCCCTACTTCAACGGCATTTTCACCAACCACACCCACACGCAGCAAAATGGCAAGGAGTTCGGCACTTGTCAACGCTTGCGGCCCCAGCGCCACCAATCTTTCACGCGGACGGTCCGATTCGTGCAAGTCTGCAATGCGATACACAGGTTTCGAATTGTTTTCTGTCATGGCCACTCCTTGGTTTGGTGCATGCAATTTTACAACAAAAAAAAGCCCCGTCTTTCGACGGGGCTTTTTTTTGAAAAGGTTGGGATTACACGTTGCTGAGGCTGGAGTTCACTTTGCTGAACACGTTGCCGATGATGGGTCCGAGGATCATCAAAGCCGCAATAACGACGATAGCTACCAAAACGAGGATCAGCGCATATTCAACGAGGCCCTGACCTTTTTCTTTAGGGGCGAATAACATGGATGTATTTCTCCTTTCATAAAATATGCTCAGGAACGCTTCCTGAATTACTTTTATTTTACCCACTCCAGAAAAAAACACAAGAGAAAAACGATTGCATCTTCTTAACAGTTATGTTAGTCATTTATACTTTATTGTATGCTATCCTCGCAAAAAGCAGGACAAGGACAGTTTCATATCATCCCCCCGCAACAAACTTTTCTGTGGTTAAATTGCGCAACATAAATGAGCCAGGTGCGAACAACTTATCTCCACACGCATGGCTGCGGGAACGTTTATGAAAACAGCCTACTATTGAAAGAATCGGCGGTCATCATGTTAATTCATTCAGCATCACAACTTCTCACCCTTGCAGGCGGCCCGCAACGCGGACATGCCCTCGGCACACTTGGCATCATTGAAAATGGCGCTGTCATTGTGCGCGATGAAAAGATCGTCGCAGTCGGCACCACCGAAGAACTCAAAAATGCCTACCCCGATGAACCCACACTGGATGCCGGGCAATCGGTGCTGATGCCCGGATTTGTAGACCCGCACACACATGTCATTTGGGCGGGTGATCGAGCCAACGAATTCGAAATGAAAATGGGCGGCATGGCCTACCTCGATATCCTTGCAGCAGGCGGAGGCATCATATCCACCGTTAAAGCCACACGTACCGCCAGCCTCGAAACGCTCATCGCACAAACCCGTCCACGCCTGTTGAAAATGTTCTCGCATGGCACGACCACCGCCGAAGCGAAAACCGGGTACGGTCTGCAAACTTCCACTGAATTGCGCCTGCTCAAAGCACTGATCGCGCTTGACGATGAAAGTCCGCTCGACCTTGCCATCACCTTCCTTGGCGCGCACGCCATTGCCCCCGAATACAAAGACAACCCGCAAGGGTACACTGATGAAGTCGTCAACACCATGCTGCCGATGTTAAAGGAATGGTGGGAAACACATGCCCCCCGCCTGCCCCTGCCTTTTGTGGATGTCTTCTGCGAAACCAAAGCCTTCGACCTTGAACAGTCGCGTCAGATCTTAACCCGGGCTGGGTCTTTGGGATTCCCGCTCAAGATCCACGCCGACGAATTCGACAACCTCGGCGGCGCAGCGCTCGCCGCAGAGTTGGGTGCCGCCTCTGCCGACCATCTCGTACGCACATCCGATGCAGATATCGCCGCCCTCGGCAAATCAGATACGGTGGCTGTAGCCCTGCCATGCACACCCTTTGGTTTGGCAGAAAAAGATTACACCCCCGCCAGAAAACTCATCGAAGCCGATGCCATGCTGGCTCTGGCCACTGATTGCAACCCAGGCACCTCGTGGAACGAGTCCATGCAATTTGCGATTGCGCTGGCCTGCCGCTACATGAAATTGACCCCCGCACAAGCCATCGCCGCCGCCACTATTAATTCCGCCCACGCCATCCGCAGGTCCGACTCGATCGGCTCCATCGAGGTGGGCAAGCAAGCCGATATGCTCATCTTAACCGTGCCGGATTATCGCCAAGTGGGATATCGCTACGGCACAAACCTTGTCAAACAAGTCATCAAGCGCGGACGTGTCTATTCGGTGGATGTTGGTTACTACAGAACCGCATAACGAAGGAAATTTATGGATATCCGTTGGATCATTTTTGGGGTCATTCTAGTCATCAATTCGATCTTCGCCATCACGACGATCGTCCTCATCACAAGGAAATTTGATGTCGCCGGGCGCGATGCATTAATCATGATGCTTTGCTCCCTGGCGATCTGGTCTTTTGCCTATGCAATGATCACCTTCTCCAGCGATCTGGAGACCAAGAAGTTCTGGCTGCGGGTGGAGAATGTCGGAATTCTTTCACAGCCTGTTTTTTGGATCGTTTTCATTCTGGGGTATTCACGACAGGGACGTGCCTTGAATTGGGGTTATATTGCCCTGCTATCCATTGTCCCCGCAGTATCCATGATCATGATCGCCTCCGACCGCTGGTTCCATCTCTATTACTCATCGGTGAAATTGCTTGATGGAAATTACGGCCCACTCGTCATCGAGCGCGGACCCTGGTATGGGGTTGCGGTTTTTCAGGCCTATGCACTTGACCTGATCGCCACCATCCTGCTCATCTGGCGGTTTATTCAATTCAGAAATATCTTTCGCACACAACTTGTTTTCCTCATTGTGGCGGCCTTGATTCCCCTGTTCACAAACATCGGCTATCAGGTTGTATCCATTTTTTTACCGTCGTTATTCCTCCCAGTGGATCTGACCCCGATTTCATTTACCCTCAGCATCAGCCTGATCAGTTCAGGTATTTTCCGTACCCGCCTGCTCGACCTCGTCCCAATTGCGCGCGATGTGGTCATGGAGCACATTCCTGAAATGGTGTTCGTTGTAGATGCTCACGATCGTGTGCTGGATGTAAACACCGTGGCTGAAAAATGGCTGGGGATGACCCGTGACCAGATCATTGGCAAAGACCCCATCGAAATTTTCGGGAAATGGCCCGATCTGTACAACCGTTTTCTCACCACAGAAAAGACTCGTGAAGAAGTCAAAATTTATGGCGACCCGCCTTTGACCCTTGAAGTGGTCATTACCCCGTTGTATAACAACGAAAAAATTAACGGGCGTGTCGTTCTTGCCTACGACATCACCAAGCGCAAACAACTCGAACTCGACTTGAAGGCAAAGATCATTGAGATCGATTCGCTCAGGGTTCAGCTTCAAGACCAGGCCATCCGCGACTCGTTGACCGGTGTGTTCAATCGCCGTTTTCTTGCGGAAGCGCTTGAAAGGGAGATCGCAAAGGCCAACCGTGAAGACATGCCCATCTCCATCGTCATGATGGATGTGGATCATTTCAAGTCATTCAACGATACCTATGGACATAAATGCGGTGATGCCGTATTGCGCGACCTGGCGGGCTTCCTGACCAAAAACTCGCGGCATGGAGATATTGTCTGCCGATATGGCGGCGAGGAATTTGTCATTCTCATGCCGGAAGCCTCTTTTCAAAACGCATTCGAACGGGCACAAAGTTGGCAGCAGGCCTATGCAAGTAAAACCATTGAATATGAAGACAAAGCCCTGAAAGTAACCTTCTCTGCCGGTGTAGCAAGTTATCCGCAGCACGGACCCAATGGTGAAGCCATCCTCCATGCTGCCGACCATGCCTTGTATGAATCCAAAAGCAATGGCCGCAACCGTGTCACTGCTTTTCAAAAACGCCTTACAAAGGAGAATTAACCATGCAAATCGACATTATCGGTGTACCTATTGACCTCGGCGCAGACCGTCGCGGTGTGGATATGGGCCCCAGCGCAATCCGTTATGCACACCTGCAAAAGAAACTGGAAGATCTTGGCTATGACGTCCACGATGAAGGCAACGTGGAAGTTCCCATCGCAGAAATGTGCAAGATCACCAACCCGAAATTGAAATATATTGATTGCATCATCCCCATGTCACGCCGTGTGGCGGGCGCAGTGGCAACCTCCATCCAAGCCAAAAATTTTCCGCTGGTATTGGGCGGCGACCACAGCCTCTCCATTGGTTCGGTCCGCGGCGCTGCACGCAACAAAAAGATCGGCGTCATCTGGATAGACGCCCACGCCGATTTCAACACCGCCGAAACCACACCCTCAGGCAACATCCACGGCATGTCGCTTGCAGTTCTTGCCGGGCTGGGTGATAAAAGCCTTGTGCAATTATGGGATGAAAACATCCCAGTCATTGACCCATCGAAGATCGCCATCATCGGCGCACGTGACCTTGACTCGGGTGAAAAGGTCAACTTGAGTAATGCAGGCGCCATGGTAATGGGCATGGAACAGATCGACCGCTATGGAATGGTCTCGGTGGTGGAAAAGGCCATCGAACGAGTCAGCCGTGATGTGGATGGGATCTACCTCTCCCTCGACCTCGATTCGCTCGACCCGGAACATGCTCCCGGTGTAGGGACTCCCGTCTCAGGGGGGCTGACCCAGCGCGAAACCCACCTCGCCTGCGAATTGATCGCCGAAACAGGCAAACTCATCGGCATGGATGTGGTGGAAGTCAACGCCATTCTCGATGTGCAAAATCGAACTGCCTCCCTCGCCGTAGACCTGGCCCTCTCTGCACTCGGCCGCCGCATTTGGAATGGACAATCATGAAGCCAACGCTGAAAGAAGTCGAACAACTGGCTCGGGGCGCAGGTGCCATTCTGCGTGAACGCTACAACCAGGAACATGAGATCAGCTATAAAGGCGTGATCGATCTCGTCACCGAAGCCGACCACGCCTCGGAAGCCTTTTTGATCGGCGAGATCCAATCCAAATTTCCAGGCAGCCATATCCTTGCTGAGGAAAGCGGCGAAACCAAAGGCAGCAATGAAGGCGTCTGGTACATTGACCCCTTGGACGGGACCGTGAATTTTGCACATCACATTCCTGTATTTTGCGTTTCGATTGCGTATGCCTTTGAAGGCAGCATGCTGCTTGCAGCCGTGTACGACCCACTACGCGATGAAATGTTCACTGCCGAACGCGGCAAGGGTGCCTTCCTCAACGGAAAGCCGATCCATGCCGCCAAAACGACCGAACTGCAAAGAAGCCTGCTAGTAACAGGGTTTCCATACGATACGTGGAATACTGAAAAAGATAACTTCAAAAATTTCGAGAAACTTGCCAAGATGACCCAAGGTGTGCGCCGACTCGGTTCTGCCGCCCTCGATTGCTCATACGTCGGTGCTGGCCGTTTCGACGGCTTTTGGGAACTCACCCTCAGGCCGTGGGATATCGCCGCCGCTGGTCTCATTGCCGAGGAGGCAGGAGCAAAAGTCACAGCAACAGATGGCAAGCCAGATTATATTTCCGCACCACAATCCATTTTGGCGACCGCGCCGGGGATTTATCAGCAAATGCTTGAACAGTTGAATTAAGAGAAATTC
>DAOQID010000082.1:9853-13096 GCA_035339375.1 Anaerolineales bacterium
TTATTGATACGGACCATCGCCAGGAGACCCGCCGGGTAACGCCAGCCAATTGGCTTCAGAATCTGGTTGGCGGGGGTCAATACGTTCCGCGGATTCACACTCACTGAGATGGAGCGGTGTGTGGTCAAGGTGATTATCGTCAATGTTGACCGGGTAGGGGCCATTGATGGTGGGCGTACCGTAGGTATCCACTACAAGGTCCATGACGGTGTCACTGCCAATGTAAAGTGTGACCGTGTCGTAACCATCCTGATCGCTGATGATGCCAAAATAATCATCGCCGAGGGTCTGGCTTGATTCGGCGGTTAGGATGACCACACCGGGCGGAAATTTATACGGCATCCGATTTTCGATATTGCCTTCGGGATACAGAGGGGAAAGAACAACCGCAAAGCTGCGGGGCGGGATCACCGTCGAGTTGGTGACAAGTGTCGGGTCGAGTTGAAGCGATGATCTTGAATCCCATGCAACGAGTCGGTCAGGAGTCCCTTTTTCGCCTTCGTCGAACAGCATCCAACTGCCGACATCCACAGGCAGATCGCCGAAGTTGTAAAGCTCCACATATTGATTGAACTTACGTGTTTCGAGTCCGCCGCATTGATTCCCCATCACTTCGCTAATGGCAATGGTGATTGCCGCAGGGTCGTTGACAGTGGGCGCGCTGGCAGTGGAGTCTTGTTCGGTGACGGCACAGGCGCGGCTGGCAGTGTAAGGGGCGGGAGTGCCTGAAACGAAAAGAACCGAGATCACAGCTTCACCGGGCAAGTTCGGGGCAAGAAAAGTGGCGGTCAACCCCTGCCCCGTCCAAACCACTTCACCTGTTGATGCACTCCATTGAATTTGAGTATTCGCAGGAATCTGTCCATCAAGGGTAAGTGCCAGTTGACCGCCCGCCTGCACCCGACAGTCATCGGGCAGAATGGATGCGTTGAGATTGGAGTTATGCCCCGGCGAACCGCAGGCGTTCAGCCACAAGGAAGAAAAAATGAAAAGGCATGCGGTGAGTTTTTTCATAGATCAGGGAGTTCCAATGACTGGCTGCAATGAGAAGATGGATGTTTGTGAACAGAAATTTTCAGAAACGCTGACGGTCATAAACCCACTGCCGGTCTGCTGGTTGAATTTTGCACTGACCTGACAGCCGCGCTGTGCGCCAATGGTTTCGAAGATGCCTCCGGCATATTCCCACGAACAAGACAGGGTGGTATCTGTATTGACGGAATGTGCGGTGACTGTGACAACCTCACCGGGTGAAATGGGAACACGGTCGGATGGTTGAAAAAAACCTTCCCTGCCTGAAATTTCAAATTGAATGGTCACGGGCGGCTGGCAGGATGGAAACACGTTCCAAAAGGCGATCAATGACCCCGCCCATAACAATCCCAGCGACCACAGCGGCAACCCTGAAAGATAAGGCTGGAGCTTTTCAGAAGATGTGACCATTTTGATGCGTGGAATTTCAATGCCGAACCGCAGAAAAACAAGGATCGTAGCGCTGAATGCCATGCTGAAATAAGCCAGCGCATTTTGCGGATTGTGGCTTTGCCCGAGCCAGTTAATGAACTGTACAGGCACCACCGAAAGCCGCAGAATGACAGCAAACGCGATGAGCAGGGTCAACACAATGTACACCGCCAGACCGGAAATGAATTCAAGGGGTTTTCTGCTCATGTTTCTCCACGCGTTGAGATTATAGTTTTTCCGCATTTGGGTCAACTTTCCAAATCCTTTACAGTTGGCATTCCGGGCGGCTGGCGTATAATAAAAGTTACATGGAAACCAAAAAACTTATCCTCGTTACAGGTGCCACAGGCTATGTAGGCGGAAGACTGGTACCCAAACTGCTTGAAGCGGGTTATCACGTGCGCTGCCTTGTACGTGACCCATCCCGTTTGCAGGGACGTTCCTGGCTGAAAAGAGTGGAAGTCATTTCCGGAGATGCACTTTCACCCGAAGGGCTTGCCGCAGCCATGCAGGGCGTTTCAGCAGCGTATTACCTGATCCACGGGCAGCAGGGTGGAAAGATCGATGCGGAACGTGATTTGCAAGTGGCTCGTAATTTCGCCCAGGCCGCTGAAAATGCGAACATTGAACGCATTATTTATCTGGGTGAATTGGTGGACCCGACCGCCAACCTCTCTCCCTATTTGCGTGCCCGCCATGAAACAGGCTACATTCTGCGCTATGGCAGTGTGCCCGTCACCGAATTTCGCGCAGGCATGATCGTCGGTTCGGGAAGTGCCCTTTTTGAAATGATCCGCTACCTCGTCGAGCGTGAACCGTTGTTGATCTGTCCCGCATGGTTTTTTTCACAGGCACAACCCATCGCGATCCGTGATGTGCTGTCGTATCTGGTGGATGCGCTCAAAACGCCCGACAGCAACGGCCGCGTGATCGAAATTGGCGGCCCCAGCCGACTCACCTATGCCGATATGCTTTTGAATTATGCAAAAGAACGCAGCCTGAAACGCTGGTTGATCCCCACACCATTCAACGCGCCGCGGCTTTCGGCATACTGGGTTCACATGATCACGCCGATCCATTGGCGCGTGGTGGCACCGCTCATTGAGGGTTTGCGCGCACGGCTGATCGTCCGCGATGATACGGCAAGAAAACTTTTTCCGCAGATCAAGCCGATCGATTTTCAAACCGCCGCACATCTGGCGCTTGGACGCATTCAACGCGATAACGTGGAAACAAGCTGGGCTGATGCACTGGTCACCTCCACGGGCGACATCAAACCGTATGAATTCACTGTTGAAGAAGGCATGTTCATCGAACGCCGACAGATCCTGCTTGACCTCAAACCCGAGTCGGTCTTCCGCGCTTACTCTGGAATCGGCGGCGAACGCGGCTGGCTTTATATGGATTGGTCATGGGCCATCCGTGGTTGGATGGATAAAGCCATCGGCGGTGTGGGTCTGCGCCGCGGCCGCCGCCACCCCGATGAAATTCACACCGGCGAATCGCTTGATTTCTGGCGCGTGGAAAACGTGGAAAAGAATCGGCTCATGCGCCTGCGCGCTGAAATGATCGTCCCTGGCAAAGCCTGGCTGCAATTCGAATCCACCCCGCAGGGAACACAGGAAGAGAAAACCCTGCTCACGGTCACAGCCTATTTTGCACCGCACGGGGTTCCAGGCTTTTTGTATTGGTACGCCATGTGGCCCTTCCACAAATTCATCTTCGACGGCCTTGCCCGTCAACTCGCCTCCCGGGCACGGGTGTTGAGTCATTCGTATT
>DAOQID010000082.1:13196-18384 GCA_035339375.1 Anaerolineales bacterium
ACACCTCGATGAAGCCACTTTTGATCCTTGTCACCGGCGCAACTGGATACATTGCCAGCAGATTGATTCCCCAACTGCTGGATCTTGGCCATACGGTCCGCGCACTGGCAAGGCGCCCGCATCAAATCGGACCTCGAAACTGGTCTGCCCACATTGACATTTTCCCCGGCGATGTGACCAACCCCGCCTCCCTTGCACCCGCATTGAAGGACGTCCACACGGCTTACTACCTCATTCACAACATGTCTTCGGGGCATGGCTATACCGATATTGAGTTACAAGCCGCACGCAATTTTGCCAGGGCTGCCGAAGAAGCGGGGGTCAAACACATCATCTACCTTGGCGGTCTTGCCGACCCCGAACAACACATTGCGCCGCACATGCGTTCACGCATTGAAACAGGCGCCACCCTGCGCGCAGGGAAAGTACCCGTCACCGAATTTCGAGCAGGTGTGATCGCAGGTTCAGGGAGCATTTCCTTTGAAATGATCCGTTTCATGACCGAATTGTTTCCCATCATCCCCGCCCCTGCCTGGATCCAAAACAAATCCCAACCCATCGCAGCCCAAAACGTGATCGATTATCTGCTTGCTGCCCTCGAAAACTGGGACGGTCATGGCAAGGTCTTCGAGATCGGCGGTCCCGACATCACAACCTATCAAGACCTCATGCTGCGTTATGCCCACATCCGCGGATATAAACGCAGTTTCCTCGTTCTGCCCTACGTCCCTGTCTGGTTTATGGCTTTTGGCATCGGGCTGATGACCCCCGTTCCGCGCCCGATTGCCCATGCACTGGTCGGCGGGCTATCCAGTGACAGTGTTGTCATGCACGATCACGCCCGCGCGGTTTACTCAAAAATCAAACTGATTGATTTCGATTCCGCCGCCAAAGAAGCGCTGACCCATCTGCATCCGCATCGCATCGAACGTGTGTGGGATGACGGCACAGGCCGCTCCAAAACGCTCAAGCACGAAGGTTTTTTCATCGCCCACCACGAGGCCAAAACGAACGCCGCACCTGAACAGATCTTCACTGCCATCAAAAACATGAAATGGCAGGAATTCGTCTTTGATTTCATCGAAGAGAACCGCATCCTTCTGTTGCGGTCGAAACATACATCGGTTGGCCCCATGTTCCTCGAATGGCGGCTGACGAATCAAAATCACATCGCCCTGACCTATTACCTGGCCCCACGCGGCCCGCTTGGATTTTTATACTGGCATTTGTTGTATCCGCTCCACACCTACCAACTGCGCAAGTTGTTAAAACGCGTCGTCCGCAACTCAGTGGTAAAATGAAAACATAAATAACGATCGGCAAGCGGCGAAGCTGGTGAGATTCCAGCACTGTCGCGCAACTGTGAAGTTAGTCATGTTGTCTCTTTGCCTTCTCGTCTAGTAGACAAGAAGACCAGCAGACGAAAAGACTAATGAAGTCAGGTCGCCCGCTACTGATCGGTTCACCACACTCTCGCGAAAAGGAGGTGGATGACGGTAGCCTGATCGGATTGCCTCTCCCCTCCCCAGCCCATGCTGGGGATTTTGATTCCCGTGGTAACAAAAATCTCAAGGAGAAAAAATGTTTCGAAAAATTTTAGTTCTGGCTTTACTACTCGCGCTCTTCATCACAGGATGCGGCCCCGCACGCTCCGCGACACCGACCGAGGTGCCTGCTCCTGTTTCAACAGAAATTCCCGCCACTGAAGCACCCTCTTCGTCAGCGGAGATTCAACTGACAGATGGGCTGGGCAGGTCTGTGGTCCTGAAAGAAGCGGCGCAGCGCATCATCTCGCTGGCACCGTCAAATACCGAAATCCTCTTCGCCATCGGCGCTGGTTCACAAATGGTTGGCCGCGATTCGCTTTCCGATTATCCCGCCGAATCAGCCAACGTAACCGATATTGGTTCGGCATACGAAGCCTTGAACACAGAAATGATCATCTCGCTCAAGCCTGATCTGATCATCGCCGCCGAGATCAACACACCCGAACAGGTAAAAGAACTCGAAGACCTCGGGCTGACCGTGTATTACTTGAACAACCCCCACACGCTGGAGGAACTGTACGACAATCTTCAGATTGTCGCACAGTTAACCGGGCGCGAAGCAGAAACCACCGCACTGATCGATTCTCTCAAAGCGCGCGTTGCAGCTGTGGATGAAAAGATTGCGCCGCTCAGTTCACGCATCAGCATTTTTTATGAAATTGATGGCACCGACCCTGCCAAACCCTACACCGCAGGCAAGGACACTTTCATCACCCTGTTGATCGAGCGCGCAGGCGGATACAACATCGCTGCAGATATCGAAGGCTACCCACAATTGAGTCTCGAACAAGTCGTCGCCGCGGACCCTGCCTTTATTTTGCTGGGCGATGCAGCCTATGGCGTTACCCCCGAATCAATTGCCACCCGCCCAGGCTGGGAGAATTTATCCGCAGTGAAAAATGGACAGGTCTTCCCCTTCGACGATAACCTGCTCAGCCGCCCCGGTCCGCGTTTGGTGGATGGGCTTGAAGCCTTGGCAAAACTGTTGAGGCCTGAGTTATTTAAGTAGAACGTAAACTGGTAATTGGTAATTGCTTTTTACCAATTACCAACCTCCCATCCATGCGCCGTCCGTTTCTTTTCTCTTTTCTCTTCCTTCTAGCCGCCCTGACCCTCAGTCTTGCGGTTGGTTCTGTTTTCATTTCCCCGGAAGAGTTATGGCGTGTCATCAGCGGCACGACCACGAACGAAACCTTTCGCACCATTCTGATCGATATTCGTCTGCCGCGCACGGTTTTGATCGCGTTGGTCGGCGCGGCTCTGGCAGGCAGCGGCGCGGCGTATCAGGGGCTGTTCCGCAACCCGCTGGCTGACCCGTATTTGATCGGCGTGGCCTCAGGTGCAGGGCTGGGCGCGGTGTTGGCGATGTCGGTCAAATGGCCGTACACCACGCTTGGATTACTGGCCGTTCCACTTGCGGCATTTCTCGCCAGCCTGCTGACGGTGTACCTCGTCTATATTTTTGCGAATGTGGGCGGCACGGTGCCAACTACAAGTTTGATCCTCGCGGGGGTGGCGTTCTCATCCTTTGCCACATCGCTGACCTCATTTTTGATGCTGAAGTCAACCAATGAACTGCGCCGTGCCATCGGCTGGTTGTTGGGTGGGGTGAGTTTGGCAGGCTGGGATGTGATCCTCGCGCTCATCCCCTATCTCGCCATCGGCTTGACCACATTGATCTTGAACGGGTACGCGTTGAATCTTTTGCAATTCGGCGACGACCAGGCCATACAGATGGGTTTGAATGTGCGCCGTGTGAAAGTCGTCATCATCGTGGCGGCATCGCTGGTCACAGCGGCGGCGGTTTCATTTGCGGGCATCATCGGCTTTGTTGGGCTGATCGTTCCGCATGTGGTGAGAATCTGGTGGGGCGTGGATTATCGCCGCATCCTTCCGCTCAGTGTCGTGGGCGGTGCAGGCACCTTACTGCTGGCCGATGTGCTGGCACGGGTGATTCTTGCGCCGCAGGAATTGCCGCTGGGCATTGTCACAGCATTGGCAGGCGCACCTTTCTTTTTATGGGTGTTGCGCCGCGCAAAAAATCAAGGCATCTGGTAACACTTCATCAAGGAATCATATGAGCAAAAACACAAAAGGATTATTGATCGTCAACACAGGCGACGGCAAGGGCAAATCCACCGCCGCCTTCGGCATGGTGCTGCGTGCATGGGGACGCAACTTTCGCATTTGCGTCATCCAATTCATTAAAGCCGAGACGGGGCAATGGGGCGAGATCAAAGCCGCGAAAAAACTCGGCATCGAATGGCATGCCACAGGCGACGGTTTTACATGGACATCAAAGGATATGGATGAAACCATCGCGCGCGCCCATCATGGCTGGGAGATCGCCAAAGAAAAGATCGCCAGCGGAAATTATGACCTGATCGTGCTGGATGAATTTACCTACACCCTCGCCTACAACTGGCTCGACACAAACGAAGTGATGGACTGGCTGCGCCTCAACCGACCCTCGAACCTGCATCTGGCCATCACAGGCAGGTCAGCGCCGCAGGTTTTGATCGAAGCCGCCGACCTTGTCACCGAGATGACCCCGATCAAGCATCCATACGAACAGGGCATTGTTGCCCAGGCAGGAGTTGAATTCTAAAATGCAGCTTCCTCTCATTGCCCCACTCGGACAGCTTGCAATGCAATCTGCGAGCGAACGCCAGAACAGACTCACCAAACCCGCAGGCAGTTTGGGACGGCTGGAAGAATTGGCCATTCAACTGGCTGGTGTCACTGGCAAGGCAAATCCATCCATCAAAGACAAGGTCATCATCACAATGGCTGGCGATCATGGCGTTGTTGAAGAAGGTGTCAGCGCGTACCCACAGGAGGTGACCCCGCAAATGGTGATGAATTTCCTCACGGGCGGCGCAGCGATCAATGTGCTGGCAAGGCATATCGGTGCGCGGGTCGTGGTGGTGGATATGGGTGTTGCAAACGAGATCCCAACCAGGGATGAAAAACTGATTCGGCGCCGAGTGGCTTTGGGAACGAAGAATCTGGCCAAGGGTCCTGCAATGACTCGTTCACAGGCGGAAGAATCCATTCAAAGCGGAATCGAAATCGCTTTGGCAGAGATCGCAAAAGGCGCAGACATCATCGGCACAGGTGACATGGGCATTGGCAATACCACGCCTTCGGCAGCCATTGCCTGCGTCTTTTTGAAACAGCATCCGAAAGAGATTGCAGGCCGCGGCACAGGCGTGGACGATGCAGGGCTTGCCAGAAAAATTGCGACGATCGAGCGCGGGCTGGAAGTAAACAAGCCCAACGCAGAGGATGGCATTGGCGTGTTGGAAAAAGTGGGCGGTTTTGAGATCGGCGGGCTGGCAGGGGTGATGATCGGTGCCGCTTCGAAACAGGTGCCTGTGATGGTGGATGGGTTTATCTCCACTGCCGCCGCAATGATCGCGGTTTCGCTTGCGCCGCATTGCCACGAGTATTTGATCTCCGCCCATCGTTCAAAGGAACACGGACATTCGCTCATGTTGGAATGGCTTGGTTTGAAACCGCTGCTCGATTTCGATATGCGTCTCGGTGAAGGCACTGGCGCAGCGCTTGGCATTTCAATGGCAGAAGCTGCATGCAAGATACTGAACGAAATGGCCACCTTTGAAGAAGCAGGTGTTAGC
>DAOQID010000083.1:0-18369 GCA_035339375.1 Anaerolineales bacterium
GGCGAGCGGCGAGGATTCTCCTTGTCGCTCGTTTTCTTTGTATAATCCCTCATATGCTGCACCCCATCTGGAAATTTGAATCGGACCTAACCAGCCGCCTGCTTTTCTGGAGCATTCTCTCGATCTTTTCTGGACTTTACATCTGGTTCGCCGCCGATGGATTTGGCCGCGGCTTTGGCATTCAAGCGGTTGTGTGGGGATTGATCGATGCAGCGATTGCCATTGTCGGCGCAAGAACTGCCGCTCGGCGCAAATCAACAGCCGACCCGAAGCGTGAAGCGGTTTTCATCCGCAAAGTGTTGTGGATCAACTTCGGTCTGGATGTGTTGTACATCCTCGGCGGTGTCTGGCTCATTCAAAATTCGGTTGATGGATTTTGGCGGGGCAGCGGATGGGGAATTGTTCTACAAGGGGCATTCCTCTTTTTCTTTGATCTTTTTCATGCAATAAAAATTCCTGTGGAGTTGAAATGACGTTTTCTTTTCTCAACCGAAAATGCAAGGCGCGCGAGCACCCCGAGGGCGGGTGCGGCGTTTTTGCCACCGACTTTATTTCGAAAGGCGAGTTGATCTCATTGTGGGGCGGTGACATTGTCCATCGCTCAAAACTCGACCCTGACATGCCGCGTTTTACACAGCGCGTTTTGCAGATCGAGGAAGACCTTTTTATTTTGACATCAGCGGCCCCCGAACCAAACGATTGCTTCAATCATTCCTGTGATCCGAACCTGGGTTTCACCGGGCAGATCGGCCTGGTGGCAATGCGTGATATCAGCGCGGGGGAAGAATTGTGCTTTGATTACGCCATGTCTGATGGCGGGCCGTACGATGAATTCGACTGTTATTGCGGCTCTCCTCTTTGCCGCAAAAAAGTGACAGGCAACGATTGGAAACTGCCTGAATTATGGGTGAAATACGACGGTTATTTTTCCTCCTACCTTGCAAAACGTATTGAAAAAATCAGGAAATGAAGTATCTGGCTGGCGAAAGACTTAAATTTGATTGGAGGGTTGTCAGTGTTACGATCATCTCCACATTGCTTTTGATGGTGGATTCGTATCACAAATTGACGCCCTACAAATATTGGGATCGCATCATCCTGTATCTTGCGATTCCAATGTTGGTGATTTCGATTTTCTTTTTTGAAGATCCAAGAGAGTATGGCTTTTCCTTTGGCGATTGGAAGCTGGGGCTTGCCTACACCATTTTGGGGATTTTGTTGATGGCACCCATCATTTATTATTTGGGTCATGGTAACCCAGTGATGCGGGCCTATTACGCCGATTACCTGCCCGGACTGCCGTGGACGACCTTTCTGGACCTTTTGGGGTGGGAGTTTTTCTTTCGCGGTTGGATCTTGTTTGCGTATGCGCGCAGGTTCGGGCATGAAGCCTTGTGGTTGCAGGCGGTTCCGTTTGCGCTGGCTCATATCAGCAAGCCCGAGGTGGAAACACTTTCCACGATCTTTGGCGGATTTGCCTTTGGCTGGGTGGCGTGGCGCACAAGGTCATTTGTCTGGCCGTTCCTGATCCACTGGTTCATTGCCACGTTTGTCATTCTTGTTGCTGCGGGAGCGTTGTGAAATGAGTAAAGAATCGATTCGTCCTGCGTTGGAGTCAGAATCTGCCCAAATTAAGGACCTGATCAATTTGGTCGGAATCAACCCGACGGGGTTGGATTGGAAGCGTTTTGTCGTGACGGTGAATGACAGTGGGCAGGTCATTGCCTGCGGTCAGATCAAGCCGCACGGGACCGACATCCGCGAACTGGCTTCGATTGCGGTGCATCCCGACCACCGTGGAAAAGGGCTGGCGCGTGCGGTGATCGAGGTATTGCTGGAGCAGACCGAGCGGCCTGTGTATTTAATGTGCATTGCCCATAACGGCCCGATGTATGAAAAATTCGGGTTTCATACAGTACCCGATGACCAAATGCCAAAATATTTCAAACGCATCAAGAATCTATTCGATGTTGCGGTGTTGTTTCGAAAAACGGAAGAAAACTTGCTCGTCATGAAGTTGGAGTAAAATCGTCTCATGAAAAACGTTTTATATATTCTGCTTGGTATCGTGGCTGGATTTCTGCTGGCGGGTGCGTTGATCTTTGTTTCGCGCGCTCCTGCTGGTGAGCCGATCGTTTTGCGCGCGGCGCCTACGGCGGCACCCATCAAAGTGCATGTGATCGGAGCCGTGCCGCGCCCGGATGTGTATGACCTGCCCGAAGGCGCCCGTGTTCAGGATGCCATCAATGCCGCGGGTGGTTTGCTGGCCGATGCAAATGTAGACGGCTTGAATCTTGCCGCACTGGTTGTGGATGGCCAGCAGTTGAGCATTCCGTACAAAGATGGTGCCGAACCTGTGGAGACTGTTGAATTGCCAGGCTCTGAAACCGCAACACCCGACCCGAACGCGGGTGAGAAGATCAACATCAACACCGCCACCCTTGAAGAACTGGATACTCTGCCCGGCATCGGTTTGACCACAGCGCAGAAAATCATTGATTACCGTCTCGCCAATGGCCCGTTTGCAAAGATCGAAGATATCATGAACGTTTCAGGCATTGGCCCAACTACTTTTGAAGGTCTCAAAGACCTGATCACCGTCTAATGCCATTCGATCATTTTGCAGCGATTGCCCCGCTTTATGCGCGGGTGACTTATTCAAAACGTGAGATCATGCGTGAGGTGGCTGCGCTCCCTGTGAAGGGACGCCTGCTTGATGTGGGCGGCGGCACGGGGCGGGTTTCTTCTGCCATTCGTGATCTGGTGGATGAAGTGGTGATCGCCGATGTTTCCATGGGGATGTTGAAAGAGACGCTTCCGACTCCGCTGCGGCCTGTGTGCGGCGGTTCTGAATCATTGCCCTTCGCCGACGAATCTTTTGAACGCGTCATTATGGTGGATGCATTGCATCATGTCATTAACCATGCTGAAAGTGCGCGTGAAATGTTCCGTGTGTTGAAGACGGGTGGTGTGCTGGTGATCGAGGAGCCTGATATCCGCACCTTTGGCGTGAAGTTGATCGCGCTTGCAGAAAAGCTGCTGCTGATGCGGAGTCACTTCCTTGCGCCAGATAAAATAGAAAAGTTGTTTGAAATTGGGGAAAAGAAGATCAGGGCAGAAGATGGCACTGCCTGGGTAATTGTCCGAAAATAAAGTTTGATTCCAGATGTATCAAAACGTTGACCGCCGACTGCAGTCGGCGGTCAAATGTACGTTATTCACTTGCCAATACATGGCGGGCGATGACCAGTCTTTGGATCTCGCTTGTGCCTTCACCGATGGTCATCAGGCGGGCGTCGCGGTACATTCTTTCCACGTTGTACTCGCGGCTGTATCCATTTCCACCGTGGATTTGAATGGCGTCATAGCAAACGCGCTCGGCCATTTCGGTGGCGTAGAGTTTTGCCATGGCGGCTTCCTTGTTGAATGGCCTGCCCTGATCCTTTGTCCACGCGGCTTTGTGGATCATGGTGCGGGCCAGTTCGATCTCGGTGGCCATATTCGATAATTTGAACTGAATCGCCTGAAATTCTGCAATGCTTTGACCAAATGCTTTGCGCTCACGGGCATAATCCACGGCGGCTTCAAGCGCGGCTTGTGCCAACCCAACGGAAATGGCACCGATGCTGATACGCCCTGCGTCGAGTGTAGCCAGAGTCTGTTGCAGGCCACGGCCTTCTGCACCAACGAGGTTTCCAAGCGGCACGCGTACATTGTCGTAGCTGATTCCGCAGGCGGGTGATCCGCGCAGCCCCATTTTCTTTTCGGGCGGGCCAATGGTCAGTCCCTTGGAATCGGTGGGGACAAGGATCATGCTCAATGATTTTGAGCCGCCTTTCGGGTCGGTGCGTACAAGGGTGATGATGTATTCGGCGATGCTGGCATTGGTACACCACATCTTTGCGCCGTTGATGACCCATTCATCGCCCTGCTTTTCGGCACGGGTGATCACGCCGCCTTGAATATCAGACCCCGCCCCGGGCTCGGTCAGCGCGAGTGCGCCAAGTTTATTTTTGCCTTCAGCCACGAGCGGCAGCCATTTCTTTTTCAATTCTTCGCTGCCATACAAGGCGATCGGCGCAGTGCCGAGGCCATTGTGGGCGGTGAACGCCAATGCAGTGGAACCACAGCCCCAGCCCAACTCTTCCATTGCAATGGACGAAGAAACCATATCCACGCCTGAGCCGCCGTATGCCTCAGGGATGCTCATGCCCATCAACCCCAACGGACCTCCCTTGCGAACCGCCTCCCAATTAAACGACTCGGTCTCATCCACTTCACGTGACTTCGGTTTGACCACTTTGCCCACAAAATCGTGGACGGCTTTTTTCCATGCTTTTTGTTCTTCGTTTAGATCAAAATCCATTTTTTCTCCTGTGAGTTATTTGGTCAGGCATGATTGAAGACGATGAAAAGGACTGTCCACAAAATGCTGACGATGAGTTGACGCATGCCGATCTTTACTGGCTTCCAACCTGTGGCAGGGTGGGTGATGCCCCAAAGCGTTTCGAGCCATTGCACAAGGAATGCGGCAAAGATCAATTGGGGAATTAAACCCGCCCAGCCAAGCAGCAATGACAGGATCAAATTGAAGGATGTGTACAGGAAGGCCCGTCTGCCCGCCTTCCACAGTGCGCTTCTTTCCTGACCTTCAACCTGTTCCCGCTGCTCAAGCCTGAGATATGCGTAGACGATGCTCGCGGCAGACTGAAGCCATGCCCAAACCCAGAGCCACCAGCCCGCTGGGTCATAATGGCCAAGTCCCACCCAAAGGGCTGCGGGAGCCACAAGGGCAAGGACACCCGTTGCAATGATTTCCACGCCTGATTGTCTGCGCTCAGAACGTTTGCTTACAAGCCACAAGTGCCACGCAAAGACGGGTGCGCCTGGAATGGCGAGGTATAAAATGTAAGCAAACCCTTCAAGGATAAGTCCGAGTAAAGCCAGGGTGGCGATTCCCCCGTAGACGAGCAACCAGAAACGGGCGGCGGGAAGATCCGTTTTTGGGCGGCGGCCCGAGATCGTTTTGACGATGACTGTCATCGGTTGGCGAATCATAAATGCAGACATCGCCGCAATGATGAGATTGAAGGTGGCGTAGGTGAAATGTTTCCCCGCGAAAATCCCGATCAATAGTGGGCTGAAGATGAACACCCATGATCCGTGGTCTTGCGGGAGGGCGATCTGCTTTTTGAAGTATTGCTGCATATTTGGCAAGCATACAAGAGAATTCGCCTGTGCGCAAGGTTGTTACACCATGGGTGTTATATAATTGGAACAAATTCAATTGAGGAGAGTTCAGGAATGGCAAAAAAGAAAAATGTAAAAAACGCCAGAGAGGCAAAATCTGATCGGACCATTCAATATGTGGTGGTGGCTTTGGCTTTGATCGTGCTTGGGTTCATTGGGTGGCCGTACCTTCCGAAGCCAAAATCCAATGTTGCGGTCGGCACCACGCCCGCTTGTGAAGTTTTCGATTCCATTGCCGCTGCCGAACAATATACATCTGCGCCGCCGTTGAGCATTGATGAGTCGAAGCCTTATTTTGCGACCTTCAAAATGGAGAAGGGCGGTGAATTTGTTGTGCAGTTGTATTCTGATAAAGCCCCGGTTACAGTGAATAATTTTGTGTTCCTTGCCTGCAAGGGCTTTTACAATGGTGTGACTTTCCATCGTGTAATGGATGGCTTTATGGCGCAGGGCGGCGACCCGACAGGCTCAGGCATGGGCGGGCCCGGGTATTCCTTTGAAGATGAAATTAGCGACCTGACGTTTGACAGGGAAGGGCTGCTGGCCATGGCCAATTCTGGGCCGAACACCAATGGCAGCCAGTTCTTTATTACCTATGCCCCCACAGATTGGTTAAATGGATTGCACACCATTTTTGGTGAAGTGGTCAGCGGTATGGATGTGGTGAATGCCATCACGCGCCGCGACCCGCAGCAAAACCCTGGTGTGGAAGGCGATGTCATCGAGAGTATTATCATTACGCAATAAAATTGCTGGAAGCGCAGACTACAGTCTGCTTTTTCAATAGCGTCACCATTGAACAGGCTGGAGTTCTCTCTGGCCTGTTTTGTTTTGAAAACGAAAAGGAGTTTGTTATGACAGAGACATTCACCAAAGGTGAATCACATGGCTGTATCATGTGTGGGAAACTGTACCAGCTTTATGTGGTCACTGATTCGAAGGGGAAATTTGTAGATGCCAAGGTAATGAGCGCAGGCGGGAGGCTGGTGAAACACCCTCAACGGGCGCTTGTAGCCTGTGAAACCCACAGCAATGCCGAGATCGAAGCCGCAGTGGCTCGGGCGTATGGAGTTCAAAAAGAGGACGATGACGATTGACCGATTTATGGTTTTTTCGCATGGGTTGGTGTATCATCGCCGTGTTTTGATGCAGTCACAACTCCTAAACTCGAGGCCAAATGTCATCCACAAGTAAATTCATTCTCGCCATTGACCTGGGTACGTCGGGTCCCAAGGTTGCATTGTTTTCCACGCAAGGTGAATTGATCGGAAGCGAATTTCAAGAAACGCCTGTCATTCTTTTGCCGAATGGCGGCGCGGAACAGTCACCTGCTGGTTGGTGGAGCGCAATTGATACCGCCTGCAAACGTCTGCTTGCAAAGAAGCTGGTTTCCAGTGATGACATTGTTGCCATCGCAAATACTACACAATGGTCGGGCACGGTCGCTGTGGATGCGGATGGAAATGCCATTGAGAACGCTGTCATCTGGATGGATTCTCGCGGCGCACCTTATATCAAAAAGATCGCAGATGGTTTCCCGAAAATTGAAGGGTACGGACTCTCGAAGGTCCTTAATTGGATTCGCCTGACGGGCGGCGCACCGGGAAACTCGGGTAAGGATCCGCTTGCGCATATTTTGTACCTCAAAGATGTCCGCCCCGATATTTATCAACGCACATATAAATTTCTCGAGCCGATGGATTATATCGGTCTGCTGCTTACTGGCGAATTCGCCGCATCGTTCAACTCGATCACGCTGCACTGGATGACGGACAATCGCGACATTCAAAATGTGAAATATCATGACGGATTGATCCAGTTGGCGGGGATTGACCGCGCGAAACTTCCCGACCTGAAACCTGCCAATGCGCAATTGGGCACTCTGCGCCGTGAGATCGCCAGCGCATGGGGCCTGCGCGATGACGTAAAAGTATTCATGGGTTCGCCTGATCTGCACTCGGCGGCTGTTGGTTCTGGCGCCGTACGTGATTTTGAGCCGCATTTATACGTTGGAACATCAGGTTGGTTGGTATGCCATGTCCCCTTCAAAAAGACCGACATTTTTCATAACCTGGCCGCGCTGCCATCGGGAATCCCTGGGCGATATTTGCTCACCAACGAACAGGAATCAGCTGGTGGATGCTTGCAATACCTGCGGAACAACATCCTGTTTCCGCAGGATGAATTGTCTGTGGGCGAGAAACCTGCCAATGCTTATCAATTACTCGACCAAATGGCAGAACGCACCCCGGCAGGCAGTGGAAAACTGATCTTCACTCCCTGGCTATATGGCGAGCGGACTCCTGTGGAAGATCATCTTGTGCGCGGCGGATTCCACAACCAGTCACTCAGCACCACCCGCGCCGACATGGTACGGGCTGTCTTTGAAGGTGTGGCTTACAATGCGCGCTGGCTGTTGCAGTATGTGGAGCAGTTCAACAAGCGGCCTGTCGAATCCATCAACATGGTGGGGGGCGGTGCAAAATCGAATATCTGGTGCCAGATCCATGCGGATGTGTTGAATCGCCCCATCCGTCAGGTGAAGGACCCGATCGAAGCCAATGTGCGTGGCGCAGCCCTGCTTGCTTCTGCAGGGATGGGTTATTTGAAATACGATGAGATCGGCACACATGTGAAAATTGCGGCCACGTATGTGCCCAACCCTGATAATCGAAAAATCTATGATGAGTTGTTTCGTGAATTCCTTGCGATCTACGAAAGCAATCGCAAGATCCATGCCCGTTTGAATCGAATGCATTAATCTATATGGTAGAGGCACAGCGACGCTGTGCCTCTACCATCATCTGGAGAAGAATATGAGTTGGATGGATACACTGATGAAGCAGGCGGGGAAATTAAATCCGCGGGTGCTGGCGTTTTTGGAAAAACGCATGAAGAATATTCCCAGCGTCGCGAAAAAGATCGAAGGCGAGTACGCCGAGATCATGACCGAGTTGGAAACTTCGGTAAAGCCTTACAAAAACAAATTCACCACGTTTTCCAAGATCCCTGCCAAGGGACGACCTCACGCCGATATCCTGAACGAAATGGAAGCGATGCGTGCCCTGGAGGAATCTCACTGGAAGGACGGCTTTATCTCTGGGGCGGTCTATCACGGTGATCAGGCGCATATTGATTTTCTGAATCAAGTGTATGCGCTTAACTCGCAGAGTAATCCGCTCCATGCAGATGTGTGGCCAAGCGCCACCAAGTTTGAGGCAGAGATCGTTTCAATGACTGCGGCCATGCTTGGCGGGGCAGGTGTGGATGCCTGTGGAACGCTTTCCTCTGGCGGCACGGAAAGCATCATGCTGGCGATGAAGACCTATCGTGATTGGGCGCGTGAGGTGAAGGGGATTACCCGGCCTGAAATGATCGTCCCTGTAACGGCACACGCTGCTTTCGACAAAGCCAGTCAGTACTTCAATATCAAGACCATTCACGTGCCTGTGGATGAAAACTTTCGCGCTGACTTGAAGGCAGTGAAAAAAGCGATCTCGAAGAATACGATCGTCATTGTAGGGTCGGCACCTTCGTTTCCGCATGGCGCCATTGACCCGATCGCAGAGATGTCTGAATTGGCGCGTCAGCACAACATTGGTTTCCACACCGATGCCTGCCTCGGCGGTTTTGTTTTGCCTTGGGCTGAAAAATTGGGATATGACGTCCCAGCCTTTGATTTTCGCCTGGCAGGTGTGACGTCCATTTCAGTGGATACGCATAAATATGGGTACGCTGCCAAAGGGACCTCGGTCATTCTCTATCGCAATCAGGAATTGCGGCGCTTTCAATATTACACAACCACTGAATGGCCTGGCGGTTTGTATTTTTCCCCGACCTTTGCTGGCAGCCGTCCCGGCGCCTTGAGCGCGGCTTGCTGGGCGGCATTGACTTCCATTGGTGAAGAAGGGTATCTGGCTGCGACGAAGAGAATCCTTGAAACCGCAGAAAAGATCAAACAAGGCATTCGAGAAATTCCCGAATTGTACGTTTTGGGCGATCCGTTCTTTGTGGTTGCTTTTGCCTCAGAATCGCTCAATGTGTATAAAGTGCTGGACCATATGGCACACAAAAAGTGGAGTTTGAATGGCTTGCACAAACCCACCTGTGTGCATTTGTGTGTCACTTTGCGGCATACCCAACCCGGTGTGGCAGAGAGATTCCTTACGGACCTGCGCGAGGCGGTTGAGCATGTCAAGGGGCACCCGGAGGAAAAGGGTTCCATGGCTCCTGTCTACGGCATGGCGGCGACTATTCCCATGCGAGGGATGGTCAGTGACTTGTTGAAGAAGTATTTGGATTTGATTTTCAAAGTGTAGGCAGGAAAGAAGAAAGAGGAAAGAATAAAGAAATCGCGCGAATGATCTCGCGCGATTTCTTTATTTGATTGCTGAAAACCGTTCTTATCCGCACCCACCGCCAGATTTATCACGTTTCAACTGTAACTTGATCTTGGCTTCGAAATCCAACTCTTCGTATTCCTGCGGGTTGGGGCTGCATGAATCGTAGCGGCTGCCCAAAGCTGCGGGGAAGGTGTAGCCCAATTGGTCGTCACCAGCATTCGGGTTGGGTTGAAGCGCTTTGTCATCCTTGCCGAAGAATGCGATCCAGTTGTTGATTCCGCCTTCGAGGATGTACACATTCGGCACACTGGAGGCGACGAGGGTCTTCCATGCCTGCACAGCGGCGGCTTCGTCGTTGCTCATCAAAATGTAGACGGTGTTTGCGGGTGGCTCGGTGAGCAAAACGGGAATGACTTCGGTGAGACGGTCCAGCGGTACGTTGACGGCGTCTTCAAGATGATAGAGATTGAAGTCGGCCTCGGGGCGTACATCAAGATAGACGGGGTTGACGGTTTGGGCGTACTTGGTCTTGAAGGCCTCTGCTGGGCTGACAAATACGAGCCGATTGGAAAGCATTTCATCGGCGGTGTAGATTTTTGTTTCGACGATGGGATCTGCGTTCAATTGCTCGATGGTTTCTGTGCGTGTGAAGGTGAGCTTGTTGTATTTATCTTCGAGCGATGGGCTGCCGATGAAGAAGACTGCGAAGGCCATGACGGCAAGCACTGCAGCACCCGCAACGCGGATTTTAGGTTCCTTGCTCAGGTCTTTTTTGCCGAAGATGCGTTCCAGCTGTTCGGAACCCCAGAACATGAACAATGCCATGAGGATGACGAGGACGACAACCGCACCTTTGGAGATGCCAAAGACCTCGTCGAGGGTGACGCGCCCAAAGTAGCCTGCGTTGTTGTACCAGTTGGTGAAGAGCGGTTCGCTTTCAGCGAAAAGAGCCGCGCCGACAAAACCACCGAGCATGAACATCATGCCGTCAATTTTGCCTGTGGAGGCAGATGCCAGTGAAGTTGTGGGACAAAAACCGCCGATGATAAAACCAACGCCCATGATGAGCCCGCCGACAAGTCCAGACCAAAGATAGGTGGGGTTGACCCAAACCTGGCTGAAATCAAGAATTCCGAGGCCGACCGCTCCGAAAAGCAAGACCATGGCGGTGACGATGGCGGTGAACATGACCTTGAGCACGGTCAATTCAGTGAAATAAAATTGTGCCGCAAGTTTGCGTGAGTCACCAAAACCAGACATTTCGAGGGTGTAACCGAATGCAAAGCCAATGACACCGAAGAGAATATATGTCCACGGGTTGGCTGCGCTGACTGCAACGAGAGAGGGGAGAGGGAATGTCATTTTGTTTCTCCTGTGTGTGAGTTGAAGGTTTTAGGTTGAAGGTTGCAGGTTATTCTTCAACCTGTAACTTACAACCTGCAACTCTTTTAGTTCCAAAGTTTTCTGACAAAGTATGCCAGCCCATACGCACCGCCAAAGATGGCAAACATCACCACCCAGGAGCCAGCCGAAAGCACCGTGCCGCCTGTGAGTGCCTGCCCCGATGTGCATCCACGGGCCATGCGCGCACCGTAGAGAAAGATCACACCGCCAAGGAAGGCCATCAACCAGCGGGTTTGGTTTGAAATGTTGGGGCCTTTGGTGGTCATGAATTTCAAGCGGCCATTGAAAAAGCCTGAAGAGAATCCGCCGAGTAAAGCGCCGACGAAAACTGGCACGATCCAGTCATCAAAGGGGTTTTTGTCACCGCCTGCCATTTTCAACAGGTAGGGGTTGTTGTCCACGTGAGATGGGGAGACCGCATCTACAATGGCGGCGTCAATGCGGGCGGTTGCGCCTGATGAGCCAAGGCCATTGCCTGTCAGAAAGAGCGCCAGGAACAGGACGATGCCAAGCACAATTCCGCCAAAGTATGGATGCACATACGATTTTTCAGGCCGACTGAAGATTGATTTTTTTGTTTGAGTAGTCATGGTTTTATTCATCCTTTATCTTTCATCCTTCGTTGTGCGTATGCACTTCCACTTCTTCGTAGCCAGTGATCATGGCGCGGGTTGCTTCGAGCGGTGTTGCACCAGTGGTGGTCATGTACACATGGACGATAATGAACGTGCCGAACATCCACGCAACGAGCGAGTGGAACGGAGCAAGGAAGGGAAGTCCGCCAGCAATTTCAGGCCATTTTTGCACAGCCCACATTAATGCCCCTGTGATGATCTGCAGAGGCAGAAGCACATTCAAAATGGCAAAGTAGGTGGCTTTCTGAATTGGGTTCATGCGGCTGGTCGGCAGTTTCTCAAATGGGTGCCCTTCGCCCTTGAAGATGCCGTTGATGTAATACTTTGCCTGCACCATGGCGTCATCGAAGAAGCCATAAGGGCGCGGGATGAATTCCTGAATACGTTCGGTGGCAAGGTGGTAAAAGAGCGACATGGCCGCATTGATGACGAGGATGACCGCAAGTACATTGTGTACCGTCACCACACCGCGGAATGAGAATGCTCCAAAGATATCTGGCCTGTGGATGATGAGACCAGTGAAGAGCAGGAGAACGATGGCGGATGTCTGGAGCCAATGCCAGAAGCGACGATACGGTTCGTACATGTAAACCCGCTCGGTTCTTACGTGACCCTTAACCTGTTTCCGCGACGAAAAGATTCTCAGCGTCCCATGCCCGATCACACCTAAAAGCGAGCCAGCGAAGGCGATTGCCCCAAACCAATCCACCCAATTTACGCGGCTGGTGCCGAAAACGTACATATTGTCTTTGGCGGGATTGGGCTGGTAATAAAGCGTGCCATCGGCGCCTTTGACCAGATCACCAGTGCCGTTGACATTGTTGTTGCCATCGAATACTGGCATGACGGGTGCATTGTCCGCAAGTTTGATGGGTTGGGTCATGCGTGAATCTGCGTCGTGACAGGCTTTGCAGTCATTGACTGCATATTCACCGCGGGTCACGTTGTGGTTGATGCTGTAGGGCTGCACCATACCTTCGATCCGCGGATTGTTCAGACCAAGCCCGAGCAGTTTTGCTTTTACGGCTTCTTCCTTTGCGGAAGAGTCGATCTTCAGTTCGGCAGTGCTCAACTTGCCATCATTGTTTGTGTCGAAAGCAGTGATGATGTCGCTGGCGTAGTTGCCGTTGTCGAGGTAGGCTGTTTCGAGGTCCACAAGGCGGACGGGGCGTTTGTTGCCATTGGCGTCATCGTACACCCAGTAGAACGAAGTGATGAGATTGTACGGAGCCAGCAGGGTATTGCCATCGCCGTTGGTTCGATTGAGCAATACGGGTTCATACCCTGTAACGAGGGTTGTTACTTCATTGGGAGTGCCTTCCACACCGCGGCAGGAGGAAACAGCGTTGCCGTTGGTGGTGATGACGGTCCAGTCATAGGCCTGAATGGCAGGGGCGTACATCTGCGGGATGTGACAGGTTTCGCAGGCGACAGCTTCCATGTGGGTGTCGATGTAGGGGAGCCAATCTGAATGGCCTTTGCTGGCGTCGTGGCAGTTTTCACAGCGGCGCATCGTGCCTTTGTATTCGGGAGAGACATTGAATTGTGCGCTTTCGCCGCGTGCGAAATTATGGTCAGGGCGCTGCAGGTATTCGTTGATTTCCAAAGAGCGCGGGTCATAGATCAGATGCTCAGGGTTGCTGCTTTGCAGTTCGCTGGCGTGAGCAGGGTTGTTCAATGCGTAGTGACAGTCGGTGCATTGCAACTGGCGTTCCGCGTGGATATCCCATGAGCGGTCGAGATCGTTCTTTCCTGTCAGGTTTACGCCTGAGGCATTAATGCGCTGTCCGCTTACGACCTGGCCTGTGGTTGCAGTCTGTGGGTATTCGAGGTCACATTGATTTATGGTAAGCGGCTCACCAGAATTCGGATGAACCTCTCCGTGACAGGCGGCGCAATTTTCATTGGTGGGGTCTTGAATTCCAAGGACTTCGCTCTTGAGTTCGCCGTTTTCGTTGAAGGCTTCGGCATTCCAAGCCCAGCCATCAGCAGATGCGGTGACGATGTTTAGGTTGAGCAGTGTGGCTGTGTTGGCGTTGCCAAACTCACCTGCATGGATCGCTTCGGAGCGGGCTTCGGTATTGGGTGATGCAAGATGGCAGAGGAAACAGTTCATTTCCATGGTGCCCGATTCGTCCCAATTCCAGGTGGCGACAGTACCGTTGTTCAGAATGGCTGTTTCAGGGTTTTCAGCGTTGGCTTTGACATCGGTCAATGCAATGCCATTGCGGGATGTAGTGGCTGGTCCGCCACCGACAACACGGTCTCCGTTGAGCATCAGCCATTCAGCGGTGGAGAGGTCAAGGCGTTCATCACCATCCTGTGAAAGATAGCGGTAGGTTAGCGGATCCCATTCACCGAAGAGGCCGTTGCTGGCGTTGAGGTCTTTGGTTTCCTGATAATCTGCAAGCCCAAGGTCTGCATGGAAAGCATGGCTTTCAATAAATGCGGTGTCATGGCATTGTCCACAGGTTTGGGTGGTGGAGACTGGGCTGTTGTTTTCGATCACATTCACGCCGTTTTTATCGAGCAGGATAAAGTTTGGGTGAAGGATGCTCTCTTGTTGGGTGGGAGCAGGCTGAGGCGAAGCAAAGACCGTTCCAATTCCAATGGCAAGGACAAGGACTAGAAATCCGACTACGGTGAGAAGTTTATATTTGTTCATAATTCATCCTTGTGGATTGTGAATTAGGAATTAATTGATTCTTAATTCCTAATTCACAATTCCTGATTTATTGCCTTCCTCCCCATTCGATCGGGTCGCCAGGGTAGCCAAGGGCTTCCCAGTCTAGGCGGCCATTTTCGCCATGGCAGGAATCGCATTGTAGAGCCTGGTCAGCGGGCTGCACCATGTGGGTTGTTGCCCAGTACATGTAGGTGGTGGTGAAGTCGTATTGTCCGCTGTATTCGAGACCTGTGATGGGGGCTGCCAGTTCAAATGCACTGTTCCAATCAAAGGTGGTCCAGAAGCCGTCTTTCCCTGAGGTGATGGGTTGGAGCAGGTAATTGTTGTTTACATCGTAGGGTTGTTTGGCAACATGTAGTTTGAAGGGGAATATTTTCGCGGATTTGTCATCGATGCTGCCCGCAGGTTTGTTGATGTAGGTAATGCCATCCTGCCCGAGCGGGTCGCCCAAAATGTAGCGGTATTCATTGTTGCCGTTGAACCACATGTAGGCAGGTGCGAAATTCTTGTCGTAGATGAATTCACCCTTGATCTTGAGATAGGTGAAGTGATCGTCTGTGCGGCCTTCCTGCCCTGCTTGAGACCAGTCCCAGTAGACTTTGGTGGGGTCTTCAAGCGCGAGTGCGGGAATGTGGCAGGTTTGGCAGGCTACGGCAGAGAGGTGGGTGTTGATGCGTTCATCTTCATGCTTTTGCTCTACATGGCATTGTTCACAGGAGACCTGTTCCTTGGGATCGATCGTGTAATTGTCGGCGATCATTCTCCCTAAGATTTGATGGTCTTGTGTCCAGTGGCAGTCGGTGCATTGCATGTTCAAGTCACCGCCCATGTGGACGTCATTGTTTTGGGTGGGGAAGTACAGGCTTTCATCAAGGTCGCCGTGTTTGACGCCGTTTCCGCCGCCTCCATCAAAATGGCATTTGCCGCAGTTTTCGCGTGTTGGAGCTCGGACGCTTTGAGCAGCGGCTAAAAGGTCAACACCTTCGGCGGGATTGCCAAACAGACCTTTGCCGTAGGAGCCTGTATCAGCGTGGCATGCGAGACAATCCACGTTTTCTTCGTTGGACTGTTGTTGTTCCTTGCCTTGCTCCCAGCCATAACCTGCATGACAGGACATGCATTTGTTTTCGTTTCCTTGTGAGCCAATGCAGAAGTTGTTGATCTGGTTGATCTTGCCGATCGTGACATCTTCTTCGCGCCAGGGCACATCAAAGGCTTTTGATTCCCATGTCCAATGCGTGGTCTTCATAAATTCAGTTGCCGCATCTTCGTGACATTCCAGGCAGGCGCGGGTCACATCTTGTCCCGTTTTGAACTCACCTTTGACAATGTCTTTGTGATCCACGTGTACAGGCTTTGTTGGCAGGTGTGCAGCAGGATCATTTTTTGATTGGGTGCGTGGGAGGAAGTAAAGGACAGGGACGAGGATCAACAAAATGATGCCGACCAGACCTATCGTCCAGAGTGGGAAGCGTTTTTTCATACATTCTCCTGTGAAATTTCATTGATCAGGCTGGCTTGGTAGGCAAGTCGCTCGCGCATCACACTTCGCAACAGGTCAAGCGCCTGAATTAATCTTGGATCGGATAAATGGTAGGTGATTGTGGTACCCATGCGGACGGCAACCACCAGCCCTCGTTCGCGCAGGACCTTGAGATGGCGCGACGTAGTGGGCTGATTCAACCCGAGTTCATTTCCCAGCTCGGTGACGTTCATGGGCTTATCGTTGAGGGCATATAGAATTAGTAAGCGATTTGGGTCTGACAGTGCAGCGCAAAAATTAGCTTCCAGTTGGGTGATTTCTTGTTGAAGGGTAGGGGTGACCATGGTACCTGCCTATATGCGAATAAACGAATATTTCAATCCCATCATAATATTGTGACGGATTGTACAATAGTGGTGTGTGTCATATTAAGTTTCGTTTAATGTCACATAAAGTTAGGATGGTGTATAATTCGGGCAGATTTGGTAGGGTTACAGTCTTCGATACCACGCAAAAGGAGTTTGGAAATGGAAGTATTTCAACGTGAAGCGAGTTCTGTAGATGTGGCAACAAGTTTGCGTGAACTTCGAGAGGCGCGTGGTATCTCAATGCGTACACTCGCTACGAAAAGCGGATTGTCAGCCAACGCCTTGAGCATGATCGAGCGTGGCAAGACTTCACCTTCGGTGAGTACTTTGTATAAATTGGCAGATGCTTTGGGGGTTTCAATTACTGCGTTTTTTGGTACCGAAACAGAAAAGAAACAGGTTGTTTTTTTGAAGCAGGATGAACGCACTCGTATGTCATTTACGCGGGGTTTGTTTGAGGCCTTGGGTGGGGAACAGTTTGTCGGGCGGGTTGAGCCGTTCATGCTGACTCTGGAGAGTGGAGCCTCCAGCGGACCGCATAGCATTGTTCACAGTGGGCATGAGTTTGTTTTTTGTCTTCGTGGTCAGTTGGACTACACCGTTGAAAAACAAGTCTTCCACTTGACTGTGGGTGACAGTCTTTTGTTTGCCTCCCGTTTGCAGCATAAATGGAAAAACCCCGGGCACACGGTTACGAATGCTTTGATCGTGATTTCTGGTTTCGCAGAAGGGGAACAGCCTCATTCCATGCACTGGAAAAAAGGCGAATAGTTCAGATTTGGATGATAAAGATAAAAAAATACGCCACCAATTTGGTGGCGTATTTTTTGTAAAAGACAAATCAAACGACTTGTAAATTAGGCGTACATGCCCCAATCCAATGCGGAGGGGTCTTCCATCATGGAGAAATCCCACACATCCATACCCATTTCAATATTGACTGGCATGTTAAGCCCTTCGGTGGCTTTGGCCTTGGTCATCTCGATCATGGCTGGGCCGTAAGGGCAGAAAGGGGTGGTCAGGATCATTTTGAGGTGGGCAATGTTGTTTTCGATCTCTATATCACGTACCAAACCCAACTGAATGATGTTCATGCCAATTTCAGGGTCTACTACTTCAGAAAGCCTGTCTCGGGCGTTCTTTACCATTTCAGGATGGGTTTTATGGATGGTCCATTGAATTTCTTTGGTTTCTTCGCTCATGGTTCCTCTTTATTTGCTTTTAACTTCAACTACAGGTTGGACGACATAAGTGCAGTGTGCGCCGCCATCGAGAATGCATTGGACTTTGTTGGCAGGAAGTGCAAGCATTTTTGAGATCAAGGTTTGGTCAACGGTGCAAACTTCAGGGTGGGCAACACCAATCTGGTAATACGGACAGGAGATTTCATGGATCTGGTAATTTCCATCTTTCTTTTCCCATTCCACGGTAAAGCCTTCCTGAGCCAACATGTCTTTGACGAAGTCAAGCCGCTCTTCCATACTCAGGTGTTTCATGTCGTTGGCGTATTGGCTGGCAAGATCTTCCGCAATCTGGTTGAATAATTTGGCAACCACAGGGCCAGGCATCGTTTCTTTCATTTGTGAGAGTAGTCGTGTAGTCAACAGCATATAGCGTGTTGGAAAGTGCTCCATGCCTTCAGAGGTGAGGACATAAACCAAGCGCGGACGCCCAACCCCATGACGCTCTTCCTGGCCTTCCACCAATCCCTCCATTTGGAGGTTGGTAAGGTGGTGGCGCACAGAAATTGGGTTGATGCCAACAGCTTCTGCCAGGTCATTAATGGTGGACCGTGGCTTTTTTAGCAAGGTTTGTAAAATCTTGTCGCGAGTTGATTTCATGCATGGCAGTATAACCAAGAGGCGAGCGAATGTCAATATACTAGATAAATATCATAAATATATGTAGTGCATCTGAGTCTAAAATTAGATTTTGCAATCTCTTATGAATGCAAGATCAATAAGCAGATATAAATAAAGAGGATTTTTATTGAGGAGCCTTTTTGGGAGGCTACTCAATGAATGGGAGAATGGAAATGAAGGTGTTAGGAATATTGATACATTGTCTTCATGAATTCGTTGCGCAAAACAGGCTGGTTGGGTGTCGCTCACTTGCCATTGTATTTGGTTAAGTGAATTGATTTGTGGGGTGTTTATTGTGCCAAAAGGGAATATACTAGAAAAATATCATAAATATTTGA
>DAOQID010000084.1:0-18266 GCA_035339375.1 Anaerolineales bacterium
GTAGACTGTGACCTTCCCTATACCAAAGATTCCATTTGGAATATTCCAATTGACTGGTCAATTGCGAAAATTCATCCTGACAGCGACAAAATGATGGAGGCATTTTGGGATGGAAGCCGATGGATCGGTTCTGACCCAACACAATATGCTCCTAATATCTATTTCGTTGATAATAAAACGCCATTGGTGCCTGTAAAACTTCGAAAAAACCGCTTTCGTGATGCCTTTGATGATAAAGAAATTCAGTATGGTGAACCCGCTGCCTCTGTATGGATGCCTATTCCAGAGGGGGCGCAACCTGCTCCAGGAACTGATGGGCAAATGGTGGTTATCAATGTAGATACTGGTGAGGAGTGGGGTTTAAACAAGGGGACAATTGATCCCTTGGGAAGTTGGTTTGCCAACGGAATATACCGTTATAGTATTGAGAATTCTGGAGTTCCCCCGGAGGGCTTTGGTCAGCGTGGGGCAGGGATCGGGAATTTTTCTGGAATTGTACGAAAATGTGAAGTTGACTTGGGTGTCATTGAGCATGCTGTAACACTGGCTTATGATTTTCCATGTACACCTGAGACGTGTGGTGCCAATGGGCGGCCTGCTTTCATCCCACCTTTTACGAAAACCGACGGTAGAGGCACATCCACGTATGACATACCCGAAGGTGCGCGCATGATCATTCACCCGGAAATAACCAAAGAAGAAATCGATAATGCATGTTCGGGTATGAAGGGTTGTATCGTTTGGGTGCTTGCCATGCAGAAATATGGCGGTTTTATTGTTGATAATAGCAATCATCCGAAGACCTATCCTGAAGGAGAGGCTACGGCAAATTGGGATCCTGAAATATGGTCTGATGATATGTTACGCAATATTCCCACGGAATGGTATGATATTTTGGATTGGAACTACCCGTCCACAACCATAAAGTAGTCAAGTTGATTTTTAGAGGATATGCATATGATTACCCGCCTTAAAAAAATAGAGAAAAGTGATGTCGTGTTCTTTGTGTTAAGCATTGTTTTGGCTGCAGGGAGTGCTCTTGCCATTGGCAACCTCGACAGTGACATTGGCTTATATGGTTTGGTGGGATTGGTGGGTATTGCTGTGGCTTTGACCATGTTTGTGATGCCAAGCTTCGGCGCAAATGTCCTGATCATTGCCGTGTTTTCAAATGTGTCCGATGAATTGTCAAACAACGGCTACCCCGGTATCATCAAGCCTCTTGTAGTGGTTGTGGTGGCTACGATCGTCGCGCGCTTCATTTATTTTGAGAAACCCCCCGCTGCCCGTTCGACAACCACGAGAATTGAGGCATTTCTTTTTCTTTATTTTTTGGTTTATGCGTTTTCTTTCATGATGGCTGCAGACAAATCGCGTGCATCCTCGGTGATTTTTGACGTAGCCAAGGATATTGTCGTTATTTATTGTTTAATGTATACACTAAGGTCCCCTGAGGCCTTGAAGCGGGCTGTGTGGGTGGTGATTGTAGTAACGTTTATATTGTGCCTTTTGGGGGTCTACCAATCCATCACCGGCAACTACAGCAATAATTTTTTTGGCTTTGCCATGGTAAGCCTTGATGACTTTTCCGGCTCAACTGCAGCCCGATTGGGTGGGCCGATTAATGCCCCCAATATGTGGGGCCAAACTGTGGTCTCTGTGATCGCCCTTGTTGCTTTTCGTATTATTCACGAAAGGCGGATGACAACACGATTATTCTCCATGTTGGTTCTTGGTGTTTTTCTCTTTGAGGTACTCAACACCTACAGCCGGGGAGATTACCTCGCGTTGGCCGTTGTTGTTGTTTTGATATTTTTTGTGTTTGAGGATAAGTTCAGTCCCATGATAGCATTCGCCGGGGTTGGATTGATCATATTGTTAATTCCGTTTATTCCTTCAAGCTATACGGAGCGCTTTGCTTCACTAAGCATCTTAACCTCAGGAGATCAAAGCGGCATTTATCAGGAAGACTCTTTTAGAGGTCGTAGTAGTGAACTTTTGACCGGGTTAAGTATGTTTAAGGCAAGTCCATTTTTGGGGGTGGGTGCAGGTAATTACAAATATAATTACCAGAAATATTCTCAACTGATCGGTATTGAGCAACGTGCTGAAGCCCGTGACCCACATTCCCTTTATGTTCAACTTTTGGCTGAGAATGGAATATTGGGGTTTCTGGCTTTTGTGGCGGTGATTGTTTCAGTGTTTAGTGGTTTAAATAAGGTGAAACGCTCCATTGATTATTTGCCTGCATTAAGAGAGTCGTGGGTGCCATGGATCAGTTCCCTGCAAACTTCCATGGTTGGGTATTTGGTTGCTGCCACATTCCTGCATGGGGCATATATTCGATATTTTTGGATCTTGGTTGGGTTGTCGCTTACCGCAATACGGTTGACAGATGAGATGGTTGCGGAAACCAATCAGGCCGCCCTTTCCAAAACGACAGTTTAATTTTTACCGTCTAGATTTATAATTAAATACCAAGCCGCTTTGTTACATTGGCAATAAAATGAGGCAGGGCGGCAACTTTCGGCGCTGAAAAAGACTGCCAGTTATAAAGCCTGGCGGTATTGCTATTTTTAAAGGATGGTTTTGTATGGATGCAAAAAAAATGATGTCAAAACTACGTTCATTGCCCGCTTTGGTTTATGAAAATTTTCTGGTTCGCAGTTATCATAATTTGTTTGGAAAACAGATAAATGATAGGTTTGTCATTTTGGGCCACGCGAGAACAGGTTCAAATTATCTTTTTGATGGCCTGATAAGCTCGAAATCCATCACCGGCTATCATGAAATTTTTGCTGATCACAACCGTGCCATTGGTAAAGATTTTGAGAAAGTGCTCTCGCAGGTATACCGCAAGGAAAGCAAGGATACACAGCTGGTGGGCTTCAAACTTTTTTACAACCACCTGACCGACGAAGAGTGGGCTAAATTTCTGCAGCATGAGGAATTTAGGATTATTCACTTAACCCGTGCAAATCGCCTCCGTACGATCGTTTCCCTGGATATTGCCTTCAAAACAGATGAATGGACACGCTCTTCCCCCTCCAAAGGGAATCAACTGGATAAGAAACGGATCACGCTTGACACCTCCAAACTGATCGGCCGACTGGAGAAGATTCAAGCCCAGGAGGAGTTGGCCCGCAAGCGATTTGCTGGCCGTCCCATGCTTGAGGTGGTTTACGAAGAGCTGGTTCGAATTCCCAAGGTGGTATTTAAGCAGGCTGAAGACTTTTTGGGCGTAAATGACATAGACTTTACCAAGATAAAGATAATGAAGCAAAACACGGAAAAACTGGAACAGCTGATCGTTAATTACGATGAGGTTTCTCAGTGCTTGAAAAATTCACAATTTGCTTCCTGCATGGATGAGTAAATTATCAAGATGTTTTCAATAATATCCCTATAGTTCGTGATTTTATTCCATTCTTATTGAGACTTTATAATGACTGATGAATCTGTAAAACAAGATGCTGGCAGCCAGTTCTCGCGCAAAGTGGCGGGTGGGCTTCTTTGGAATTCCCTCACTTTTGGGTTTGGCAAACTCGTTGTGCTGTTAACCACATCTGTTTTGGCACGTCTTTTGACAAAAGCTGAATTCGGTCAGGTGGCGGTTGCCGTTGTGGCAATTAACTATCTGGCTGTGATCAAAGACCTTGGATTGGGTGTAGCCTTAATTCAACGCCGCGGTGAAGTGGATAATGCCGCCAATACGGTATTTACGATAAATACCATGCTTGGCTTTTTTATCTCGGCTTTGATAATTCCCCTTGCGCCACCCATTGCTGATTATTTTCGTGACCCCGGGGTAGTGCCCGTATTACGATGGCTTGGGCTTTCCTTTGCGATCAATGCGCTTGGGTCGGTTCATATGATCTGGCTGTTGCGTGACTTGGATTACCGCCGAAAGTTCATTCCAGATATGGGCAATACAGTTGTCAAAGGAATTGCTTCTATCGGACTGGCGTTCGCTGGATTTGGCGTTTGGGCCATGGTGATCGGCCAGATTGCCGGGGCATTGACTTCGGTGATCCTGGTTTGGATCATTTTGCCGTGGCGGCCCCGTTTGATGATCGATCGAAGCATTGCGGGGTCTTTGATCAAATTTGGGTCATCCATCATTGGCGGAGACATCCTTGGAACGATCATTGATAACATTGATTACATCATTGTAGGGCGCTTGTTTGGGCTTGCCCAACTCAGTGTGTATACTCTTGCATACCGTTTGCCCGAAATGCTTTTGATCGGAAACTTATGGGTTCTGGGTGAGATCGCCTTTCCAGCTTTCTCTTCCATTCAGGATAAGCCTGAAGAAATGCGCAACGGCTTTCTTGGCTCTGTGCGTCTGGTGGAATTGATCGCCACCCCGATCTCCCTTGGTCTCTTTATCGCTGCTGACCCGATTATCAGGGTCGTGTTTGGTGAACAGTGGTTGGAAGCCATTCCGATGCTGAGGGTTCTGGCCATTTATGCCTGGGTGTATTCCATTGGTTTTCATATTGGCGGTATTTACAAGGCGGTCGGGCGGCCTTACATTCTTTTCAACCTCTCTGTTTTCACCTTGATCATTTTGGTCCCTGCTTTGTTGATCGGCGCCCAGTTTGGCGTGATCGGCATTGCCTGGGGACATTTGATCGCTGTTCTAATTCGCAGAGTGGTCAGCCTGGCAGTTGCTACGCGGTTTGTGAATGTGACCCTCAAAGACATCTTCAGTCAATTGGTGCCATCCTTGCGGGCTGGCTTGGTAATGACCCCTCTGGCATTTGCAGTTCTTTATGCTGCTTCGGGGCTTACTCCCATTGTTCAACTGATATTGGTTGTGATCACCGGGGCCGTCAGCTACCTTGGCGTGGCATGGTGGACCGAAAAAGAGAATCTCTTTCGCCTGATGAAGGCGATCGGTGGTTCAAAGAAGAAAGCGTAGAGGAAATCTAAAATGCAAAATCATCGTTTTATTTTTGTCAGCGGGTTGCATCGCAGCGGCACCTCCATCCTGTTCAAGTCACTGCGCGACCATCCCGAAGTGAGCGGCTTCCATAACACGAACTCTCCCGAAGATGAAGGCATGCATCTTCAGACGGTATACAAACCGTCGGGGTATTATGGCGGCGCTGGAAAATTTGGTTTCAATCCCGAAGCGCACCTCACCGAAGCCTCTCCGTTGGTAACCGAAGAAAACCGCAAAAAATTGTTTGCCGAATGGACCCCGTATTGGGATATGAGCAAACAATACTTGCTGGAAAAATCCCCCCCGAATCTGATTCGCACCCGTTTTTTGCAAGCGATGTTCCCTGACTCGTATTTCATCGTCATGATGCGTCATCCACTGGCGGTTTCTTATGCCACCCGTGCCTGGTACAAAAAATACCGCATCTACTGGCGCCGCCTGCCGCGAATCTTTGAGCACTGGCTGGTTTGCCATGAGATCTTTTTGGAAGACAAAAAGCATTTGAAGAATGCCATGCTCCTGAATTACGAGCAGTTTGTGGCAGACCCTTCCACTTACACCAATAAGATTTATGAATTCCTTGGTCTGAGCCCCTTCCCGAATAACCAGAAGGTCTTATCCAGTGTGAATAAAAAGTACTTTTCCATGTGGGAGAAAGACCAGAAAGGTTTCCTTTCGGGGTTCGTTGCCCGTCGGATGATCAGCCGTTTTGAGACCCGCCTCAACCGATTCGGCTACAGCCTGCTCGATGTAGAGCGGGCAGACGCGCTCGCCAAATAGGCATGAATTCTCAAAGTTCCCCGAGTACCGCCGCGCACATTTCACTCCCCAGTCATGGGGTTGATTGGCGTTTTCTGCTTCCATTGCGAGAACACACCCGCATGTTGGTGATTCATCCATCGGATGCCGACTACGACCGCTCTTTTCAGGAATTTGGAATTCCCTTCGAAACTGTTTCTTTCGACAACTTCAACACGGATCGCTCCCCCCTTCAATTTGAATCGGGGAGCTTTGATATTGTTGCGGCGCCTTTGGGTTTTGGCGGGGATAATCGTGCGGGGAGGCAAAGCCAGTTGGGGAAGAACCTGTTAGCGGTTCGGAGTTTGATTCGAGCAGGTGGCATGTTTTTGCTGGGATTCTCCAATCGCTGGGATATCCGCCGCAAGGGTCGGGAATTTCCCAATTCTTCCACTACCTGGAGAATATCCCGCAGTTTGGAAAGGGCTGGTTTTGATGGAATGCGTTTTTATGGGACTTTCCCTGAGCCGTTGACCCCTGAATATATCTTTCCTTTGAATTCACAATCACTTGCTTTCGTTTTGAATTACAGATACCAGCATAAATTGCCTGGTTATTTTTTGAAGTTGACCAGAACGCCTGCTGTGAACATGCTGCTGGGTTTTGTTCCGTTCTACTATGCGGTTGCCAGTGTGGAGGCGTGATGGCGGCATTGATTGACGATCTCACAACCCTGCTTGTTTCGAACAGCCGTCGTTCGATTAACAGCAATCTGAATTGGGTGATGCTTTCAAACGGAGCGGCCGACCCGAATGACAATGTGATTTTCTTTGGTTTCGAAGGAAAAGCGACCGTGCCTTCGTTTGTTGCCAAAGTTCCACGCCTGCCTTCTAATGGGCGCATCCTTCGAGAGGAATACGATCGGCTGGCGGAGGTTTGGGGGCTTTTGGGTAAAGACGCCTCTCTGCTTGTACCTGAACCGCTCGCATTTTTTGATGTCGGTCAGCAGCAGGTTTCTGTGATCTCTTTCGTTCGCGGCGATGGGCTTTTGTTTTCTTCGAAAAAGAAATTATGGCATGATCCCATTCAGGTGCTGAACTTATCTAAAACGGTGGCGGGTGCTCTGCGAGAATTGCACGAAAAGACGGCCAAAGAAGCTGCGGATGTTGTAAGTATCCCGACGGATTTCCTTGAAAACCTTGAGCTTTTCAAGAAGATTTACACACCCACAGCAGAAGAATCATTTGCTTTTTCTGAGTTGGAGCAGTATTTTGCGCGCCACTCAGTCCATTATCAAACCTTGCTTCATGGTGATTTTTGGCACGGTAATATCATCCGTAGTTCACAACATGGCACGCTGATATTTGTTGACTGGCAGCATTCACGCTGGTCGAGTGATGTCAGTGCGGATGTGTACATGTTTCTGATGGCGGGAGCTTTGTCGGCTTCGCGGGGTTCACCTGAAGAGCGGGCAAGCCTGACGGCAAAACTCCTTGTCAACTGGCAGCAGGAGATTTTCCCTGCTTATCTGGCTGCCTATGGTCCCACGGAGCGTTACTCACTGCTTCCGCCCCGCCTTGGAATGCAAGTATGCTGTATTGAAAAGGCAGTGCGGTCCATACGTGATTTTGGTTATAATCAATTTGATGATTTGATCTGGCGTAATCTTTTGACCGAACTGGTCAATATCCCAAAAGATGGATTTCTGGATGGCAGCTAACATTTCCGCGAAACGCAAATACAATATCATCTTTGTGATCGACGGTCTGGGCATGGGGGGGGCGGAACGTTTGATGGTTCCAATTTTGAAAAATCTGAGCAGGGAATATTTTGAACCCCGCGTATGTGTGCTGCATGTGAAGGATGGCAACCCGATCGCGGAAGATCTGCGTGCTTTGGGGGTGCCCGTGGACTTGTTGCTGATTCCCTATTTACGGGATGTTACAGCCATTCCCCGTCTGCGCCAATATTTGAGGGATGTAAAAGCCGATCTTGTTCATACACAATTGGAAATGGCCGATATTATGGGGAATCTTGCCGCAAAATCCATGCGCCTGCCGAGCGTCTCCACCATGCATACAATGCCTTCGCAGGATATGAAGCTCAAATCGAAGCTTCACCAGACTGTGGAACTTTTAGCCCTGCGCCATTTCTGCAACAAGGTCATTTCTGTTTCAGAGGAAGCCCGAAAATTTTATCTAAAGATCAGCAATCTCCTGCCTCAAAACCTGCTGACCATCTACAATGGCATTGACTTAAGCCATTTTGAACACCTGAACCATCAGCAGGATCGTGTAAAGATCCGCGAAGAATTTGGCCTGCCTGCTCAGGCGAAAATCCTCATCACAGTGGCAGTGTTGCGCGAATTCAAAGGGATTCAATATATGATCCGCGCTTTGCCTGCTGTGGTTGCCAAAGACCCCGATGTTTATTATCTGGTGGTTGGTAATGGAACGTATCGCGAAGCCCTCGAAAAAGAAGTTGAACAGGCTGGCATGAAAGACCATGTGGTATTTGCAGGTCAGCGCAGCGATATTCCGCACTTGCTGGCTGCCAGCGATGTCTTTGTTTTACCGACACTGACGGAAGCCCTTCCCACGGTGTTGGCTGAAGCCATGGGTGCGAGCTTGCCGATCATTGCCAGCAGTGTAGGCGGTGTGCCCGAGATGATAAATGAAGGCGAGAACGGGTTGCTTTTGTCTGCAGGAGATGTCGATGGCCTGATATCTGCCAGTGCCTCGCTAATGGCTGACGAGGGCCGCCGTAAGGCCATGGGGGAACGTGGCAGGAATATTGTCAATGAGAAATTTAACATCCATGTTCAAGTGGAGCGATTGAGAGACCTTTATCTGGGTTTGATAAAAGAATATGAAAAATAAACTGCGCATTTTTGTCGTTGAACCGAATAACGGTGGCGGTCTTGTCCATTTTGCCTACCAGTTGTGCAATGCATTGGCCAGTGAAGGTGCTGACGTCACTTTGGTTGCTGGGGCAAAATATGAGATGGCAGACCAACCCCACAGTTTTCATGTGGAGAAGTTGCTCAATCTTTGGGAACACTTTGACCCCGATTCGATGAAGGCCGAGATCCAGAATCCGCTGAAACGTGCATGGCGGAAAATTTACTGGACCCTGCGACGAATGGCCCGTGGTGTCCGTTTGATCTATGCCTGGGCCAGCTTGACCCAGTTTTTGTTGCGCGAAAAACCTGATATCGTTCAGTTTTCAAAATACGAATATTCCTTTGAGTCTTATTTTGTCGGCTATTTGCGCCGCCGTGGTTTGATCGTCACTCAGTTGTGTCATGAATTTGAGTTGCGTGAAAGTCAGGACTTTATCTGGTCGATTTTGGATCGTATCAGCGGCGAAGTCTATCGTCATTTTTCAGCCATCTTCTTCCTTTCGGAAGAGATTCGCAAGAGATTTCTATCCCTGCATTCCACCATCCCCGCTGAACGAACTTTATCTGTTCCACACGGTAATTCGGGTTGGTTGTTGAATATCCCCGCTGTTTCGGCAGACGTGCTTCGTCAGCGTTATGGATTGCAAAAAGACGAGCGTGTGGTGCTGTTCTTCGGATTGCTGGCTCCAAGCAAGGGATTGGATGACTTGCTTGATGCTTTTGCGATTGCGCGTAAGACCTGTAATGCCAAACTGGTGATTGCAGGTTATCCGACCAAACATATTAGTATGAGCGAGATGCTTGAGAAAAATCGAAATCTCGGCATTGCAGACCAGGTGATTTTTGATGCTCGGTATATCCCGCTTAATGAGATCCAGCCACTAATGGCATTGGCATCTGTGGTGGTGTATCCGTATCGAAGCGGCACACAAAGTGGTGCGTTGCAAACTGCTTATACATTTGGGAAACCTGTCATTGCAACAGCAGTGGGTGGGTTGCCCGAGGTTGTGGAAAATGGGAAAAGCGGATACATCGTTTCGCCTAATTCCCCTGCTGAATTGGCTGAAAAGATCGTGGCCGTTGTCAACGACCCGAAGCTGGGCGATGAAATGGGGCAATACGCCCGTCATCTTTCTGAGACTCGTTTTAGTTGGAAAACTGTTGCAGTTCAGATCGTGGAAGTCTATACCCGTTTGCTTGAGGCAAGGAAACGGGTATCAAACTAATTTCGAAGACGATTAAATCTGCTTGTAATCGTGGCGTACTGTGACAGGGAATGGGCGTGTGAAATAAAGACCCGCCGTATTGTGAACGGACTTTGCTGAACTTCCTGCAAAGTAGTCGGGCCGTTTTGCAGCGTGAACGCCACTTTATACCCTGCGTCAGCCACAATTTTTTGAATATCCGTGTTGTAATCTGTCTGCATGCCATTGGGATAGGCGAAACTAAGAATGGGGCGACCAAGTTCCTTTTCGATCTTGGCTTTGGATGTTTCAATTTCAGAGCGGGCCTGCTCAAGTGATATGCGGGTCAAAATGGGGTGGTTGACGGTATGACCGCCAAAATCGATTCCGTTGTTTGCCATTTCCCGAACTTGATCCCAGTTCATCATTAAATTGCGGAAAAAATTATCGGGAATGGAAACCCCAAGTTGTTCTGGCAATTGATTTACCCATTTGCGTTTTTCTTCCTCTGGTAGAGGCTTCATGGCATAGATCCAACTTTTGGCGATCTGCCAGCGTTCAATGGGATTTTTCCAGAAGAGTTCTTTCTTATCGGGAAATAAAACATGATCTGTTTTTGTGTTTAGAAAACAGTAGGCGGCCAGGTCCCAATAAAACGGCTCGTTTGTATCGATATGTCCGCTGGTCAAATAAATGACAGCTGGGAATTTATATTTCTTCAGAACAGGATATGCATTGGTGTAGTTATCAAGGTAGCCGTCATCGAAGGTGATCAGAGCCGCATAGGGCGGGAGGGGTTTTCCGCCAGTGAGCCACGTCACTACATCTTGCAGGGAGACCACGTTGAACCAACGGGAGAGATATTCCATTTGGCGGTCAAACTCAGCGGGATGGGCGCTAATGTTTGGCTGAAAGGAATCGAAATCTTTGCGATGCGGGTCATCAATGCGATGATAATTAAGTACGGTCAACGACCTGGCCCAAAACTGCCTCCCGATTCTGATGAGACCTGTCGCCGCTGCGGCATCGGTAAAAACTTTCATCAAGCCAGATCGCGAAAATTTCCTGGGGTTGGTTTTATCTGAATACATCAATTTCTTCCTGCAATAATTATTTTGAGGTTATTTTTTTCTTTTTGCATCATGCCTGTCCAGTGCTTTTTGGTAGGCATGAAAAGTGTTTTGGATTTGGGTATCCATGTTAAAGACTGTGCGCACCCTTTGTTGGGCATTGTCTCCCAGCTTTTGGGCAAACTTCAGGTCTGAGCATAATTTGCGCAGGCCTTCCGCCAGTGCGGCAGGGTTGTTGGGTTCCACCAACAAGGCGTGTTCCTGGTTTGTAACCAGTTCGGGAATACCCCCAGCGGCAGCGGCTATGATGGGCAGCCCCATGGCAGCTGCTTCCAGCAGGGCAATGGGCGTCCCTTCGTAGCGTGATGGCATTGCAAAGATATCGCTGGACTTTAAGATCGGCATGACGTTGTTGCGGTCTTGGTATCCTGTTAAAAGCACGCGGTCTTGAAGCCCTGCATCTTTGATCTGATTGGAGAGTTCTTCCATACATTCGCCTTCACCCACGATCAAACAATAAAGTTGGGGAATTTGAGCAGCAACCTGCCTGACCGCCTCGATCAGGAGGTCATATCCTTTAACTGGAACCAGGCGTCCTACGGCGGTACAGATCAAGGATTGTGGGGGGAGGTTGAACTTTTTACGCAAGCCATCGGGGTCGCTGGAAATTTGAGAGTCGTCAAAGCTGACGGCATTGTAGATTAATTCTATTGACTGGGAGGGAATGCCTGATTTCATAAGCGCCTGACGGTCTTTTTCAGATACAGTTATGTACAGGTCGAGATTGCGATTGGTGAAAAGTTCAAGTGCGGTATACATGCGCCCCTTGAGGCGGTCTTTGCCTGAACTTTGTCCATGCTCGCTGGCGTACCAGCTATTGATGGTCGAGACCAGGGAGGTGTTCGTTATGCCAGCAGCGAGGCTGCCCCAGAATTTGGATTGAATATTCTGAGTATCCAGCACCTGAAAATCTTTTTCGCGAATCAAGTGGACAAGACGCGATACGATCCGCGGGTCGGTTTTCTTTGCGCCTACTGTGTAAACAGGCAAACCTTCTTTTTGCGCCGCGAGTACCACTGCACCTTGATCTAAACCTGCAAGAGCAGCTCCCTGATCGGCCAGGGCTCTTAAAATGCCAAGCACACGTGAACTGCTTCCACCATAACCAACGGCCAGATCAATAATAAGCGGGCGACAGGTTTCCATTTTTTATTGTCTCTTTGCCTGTTGCCAAAGAACAGTGTGTTGTCCGGAGAAATACCAAAGCAGGCCAGCAATGCTTGCAAAATTCGTTGCGCATAGGAAATATGGGAGCATGAAAATTTTGAAGACTTTTGATTTTTTGAGAGGAGTGTTTGAAAGAACCGCTCCCAAAAGTGCCAACCCATAAAATATTCCTTGCAGAATGGCCAGTGCAATGAGCGTGGCATTTGCCAGAGGCGAAAGCGATAAGGCAGGGAGAAGTGCCACAAGAAGGATATTTGTCAGCAAGGCCAGAATCATCAGGTGCGGAATAGCCAGCCGCAGGAATTTATGAGAAATCACTTGAAAACGAAGCAGGCTTGATAATTTTGGAAGATATTCCCTGCTCATGAACACCATTTGATAGCGCCCTGCAGTTAGGCGGCGACGGCGATTGATGTCGTCTCCCATGGTGTTGGTTGGGCGCTCCCAAACAACAGATTTCGGTTCTGAGATGACACGGTAACCCTGACTGATGGTCATCATGGCCAGATAGAAATCGTCCAGAATTACATTGGATGGGATGGGTTGCATGATCTCATGGCGCAGAGCCATTAAATGGCCTGTAGCAGCTACAGTTGAGTGAAGATCGCTTTCCTTTTGACGGATCAAAGCTTCGTAGCGCCAGTACAATCCACCAGATTCGCTTGTTTCCTGTTCATTGGAAGACATCATCCGAGTTTGTGCCACCACGCAGCCAACTTTTTCGTCGGAAAAATTTACGAGTAATTCGCGCAGTGAATTTTGATTTAGGATGGTGTCGGCATCGGTGATGACGTAGATCTGCCCCGTTGCCAGCCCAAGCGCCCGATTTAGCGCACCTACTTTGCCTGCTCTGGCCCCTTCACTTAGTTGAATCCCTTTGGATGCATATGTGCGGATGATCTCGGCTGTGCGGTCATCCGATGCATCATCGCAGACGATGATCTGCAGTAACTCACGAGGGTAATCGAGGCTCAGGATGTTATCAAGTTTTTGGTTGATAACCGCTTCTTCATTATGAGCAGGGATGACAATCGTGGCGGTGGGGAGGGTGCCTGTTTTTACGATGGGTTGTCGGCGATATTTTGAGAGTACAACAATGATCAGCGGGTAGCCCACATAGATGTAAAGCAATAGGCCAAGGCTGATTACGAGTAAAATAACAAGAATGAAGGCGAGGGAAAACATGTTGCTCCGCGATGTGATGTAGTTTTTAGGAAAAATGGATTACTTGCGCGTGCATTGCAATCATTATATGGGTAAAGTACCCCTGTTTGAGGCTATGTTATAATTTATTCTTAAATTGTAACACTAAACAATTAGCTTATTGGAGAGTTCGTTATGGAAATTCGTTTTTATTTTAAAATCATCCAGCGTGGGTGGTGGATCATTCTGGTTACAACCCTGGTTGCGATCAATGTTTCTCTTGTGTATTCATATTACTTTACTACTCCAATGTATGAGGCGGTGGCACGGTTCATTGTGAGCCCCAACATGCAGAATACGGAAAGCAGAGACTTGGTTAATAGCCTTGAGGCATTGGATAAGCGTTCCATTATTTCCACTTATGCCGAAGTGCTCAACAGCCATCAGATCATCGAAAGCACAATGGAGTTGTTGCGTGAAAGCCCGAATGATTTTAGGGGCTATTCAACTTCTGTTACTGTAGTGCCTGATGCAAATATTATTCGCTTTAGCGTGAAAGGCCCAGACCCGGATGTGGCTGCTTTGCTGGCCAATAGCATCGGTCAGCATGCGATCGATTATGTGAAGAACCTCTATGTCATCTATGACATTGATTTTCTTGACAAGGCGTTGGTGTCCGGTGACCCGTATCAGCCTCAGCCCGCCCAGGATGCTGGCCTTGCTCTGATGGTGGGGTTGGTTTTGGGCGTAGGTTTGGCGATCTTCAAGGATCAGATTACGGGGACAATTGGCAAGCTGGGTGAACGCAATATGCTGGATGTTGAATCTACAGCATTTACACGGGCGTATTTTGAGCGACGGATGCGTCAAGAGGTGATCAACCAGCCATCAAGCGTTTTGACGTTTGGCGTGATTCACCTTTTGGGTATTCAGGAGATTTACGACTCTCTGCCACAGGCTTATGTAAACCAGATTTTGCGCAAGGTGACTGAAACTTTGAAGTATCAATTGCGCGGCAATGATATTGTGGGAAGATGGTCTCAATTGGAGTTCAGCATTCTGTTGCCTTCTACAGATGGTGTTTCGGCTATGAATCGCTTGGAACGGATTCGAGAATTGCTGAATCAGCCCATTTCGCTGGAAGGGGAAAGCGGGATCGATATTGTCCTTGACCCGAGAATTGGTTTCGCGGACCGCCAAGGCGGCGAATCCATCAACGTATTGATCTCTCAGGTTGAAAAAGCGCTTGAATTATCAATGGAGTCTGAAGAAAAGGTTAACATGTACAAGGTTAGGCCGTTTGGCTAACCGTTAATCATGGATGCTGGTTCGTTCTGCGTCTGATACATATCGTTATCTTATCTGATTTATATAATGTCGGCTGATGTTTGGTAAACGGAGTTTTTATGAAAAATAAGATGTTCCTGATTTTGGGAATACTGGTGATTTTGTTGACTATTCCACTGCATGCTGCTGCAAAGGCACCAGAAGTGGATGTACAGCCCGAAAAATATGCGGCAATCGAGATCAATGGCAACAATGCCAAGGTTCCCTTTTTGGACTTGGGCTATCGTGAGCGAACCCTGAACAGCCCATATGGAATTACTAATATTTATTTCAATACCCCCCTTAGCTGGAAATTGATTCCTGGTGGAGAAATTGAGATCAACTATGATGTTTTCCTGAGCGGCGCTGACCTTGGCAAAGTTGTCGATAGTGCCAATCCGTATGGCGGCAATTTGATCTTTACATTCAACGGTCAGATTATCGGCTCAACCCCTCTCGAAGGGATGGGAAGCCATACTGTTCGGTTGGAAATTCCCGATACTGCCCTGACTTCGATCTTGCAGGATGGAAGGCACCAGCTTACGATTTCCCTTGAGGCGCAATTTAGCTGTGATTACGATGTCAATGCCAGAATTGTCATCAACCCCACTTCGTTTTTTGACCTCTTCTTTGAAGAATCAAGCCCGGAACTGAATCTTTCACGCCTCCCTTCTCCGTTCTACCTTGAAAATTCCTTTATCCCTGACAGCACTCTTGTTGTTGTGGCTGATAACCCTGATGCTTTGGAACTTCAATCGGCTTTGAATGTCATGGCTGGGTTTGGTTCCATGATCGGCAGGGTGTATGACATGCAACTCATCACGGTCAGTCAATTGGCTGGCTTTGATCCCACACTCTATCACATGATCTTTGTGGGTACTGCGGATAAATTCCCTGTTCTGACCGATGTTAATTTCAAAATTCCCATTACAGATGGTAAATTTGTAAATCTTTCACCTGCCTCTGAAACGGACGGTATTGTGGAATTGGCCCTTTCCCCGTGGAATCCCACCAAGGTGATTATGGCTGTCAGTGGGAATTCAGGGGATGCGGTGATGAAAGCTGGTCAGGCCGTAAGCTCTGGCAGGGTCTTCGTTTATAGTGACCCGACAGTTGCTTTTGTTTCCAATGTGCAGGCTTTATCTGACACGCTTCCAATTGTTGAAGACTTCACCTTCGAAAGTCTGGGATACGTCACTGAAACCCTGTCTGGAATCGGCTTAAAATCGAAGGAATACATCTTCTATGTCAGCAAGGAACAAGTATTAACCAAGGATGCCTATGTGGACTTGGTCTACTACCACTCCGGGCTGCTTGATTATGGTGTTTCCTCATTCTCTGTAGAACTGAATGGGCAGGTGATCTCCAGTACACCTTTCAGCAAAGAGTCTGAGCAAGTGACTACCTTGCGAATTAAATTCCCGCCTGGAACACTTCGTTTTGGTGAGAATCGCCTCGATATTCGTGCCAGCATGATCATTTTGCCTTCCTGCGATACGTCAGGCTTTTCAGACCCGTGGTTTACTGTTTCCAATCAGTCGAGCATTCACTTGCCGGTAACCCTGCCTGGAATCAATGCTGAGCCCCTGCTAAAAGACTTGAAGTTCTTCCCGGAACTTTTTGTAACACACAGCGATCTTGGTGATATTGCTTTCATTTTCCCGAAATCGGATGTCGCGAGTTGGGTGATCGCAGGGAAGTTAGCCTATAACCTAGGTCAGCAATTTAATCCCTTGATCGCAAATTTGGAAGCAGCCTTTTCTGATGAGGTGCCCCAGCAGGTTCATGATGATAATTCGATGATTATCCTTGGTCTTGCCAGTGAGACTCCTTTCCTGTCTGAGTTCAACGACATGCTTCCTGCGCCGTTCGATATGGCCAGTAACCTTGCCAGCGAAAAACAGATGCAGGTTGTATACCGAATTCCTGAAGGGGTAAGCGTTGGTTACCTTGAGCTTTTATTGTCTCCGTACAACGCTGAAAAGTCCATTCTTGTGATTTCCGGCAATGACCGTAATGGTGTTTTGCTTGCAGGTGACAGCCTGTTGGTGAACGAACTGGAAAGTCAACTGGCGGGTGTTTTTGCAGTGACGAACGGAAAACAAGTTGCCACAGGTAATGCATCTTCACCGTTCTCAATTGTTGATAATGTTGTTCCAGGGGCTGAGGCGGTCAGCACTACGCCAGTTCCCGAAATCCTTGCTGGTGGCCCGCCATTGTTCGAACGTCCAGTTTGGCTGATTCCCGCCATTGTGCTCTCCTCCATTACAGTGGTCGGCGTTTTGGGATACGTGGCGATCTCAGCGATCGCAAAGCGTAGACAGGAAAAGCGGAAACTTCTGGCTGGCGAGGAACAAACCAATCAGGAAGAAGATAAGAAATAGCAGTGTAACTAGAATTAAAAAGAGCGTTGACGTGAGATCAACGCTCTTTTGCTTTTTAATCACTTTTGTGCAAAACAGGCTACTTGATTTTTTCCAGACTCGCATTTTCCAGAATGATAAAACCCAGATCGACCAGTCGCTTCATTTCAGACCGTTGAACGGGTCGGCCTGCCTCGGCCTTTTCCAGCATGCGGAGCAATGCCCCCCGTACACCACTGGCACGATGTGCCCAGTATGAGTCTGCGGAAATGCGTTCCAAACGGGATAAAAGCATTCGGGTCAATTGTGTGTTGGGTTGTGAATCTTCCATTTTGGAATTATCCTAAAACTTTCTTCTGCGAATGTTCGCATCAATGACGGTTATTCCTGCGGCGCTGTTATATGTATGTGTTGCTTGAATTGTTCCCTTTGACGGTGGTGTGAATGCATGTCTGGTTGTTTCAGCATATTCTGTTTCGTTGAGGGTGATGATCTCGTTGAAGTTGATTGCGTACCCGTATCGGGGAGAACAATTTTGCGATGGTCGGATCAACTGTCGGTTATGTGAAAAGATGCGGCCTGCCGGTCGGGCAGAATGTATATCCTTCACGATCGGGTTTTTGGGATGGGCGGTCCAATTTTCAGAGAGGGGATTGTCGGAATAATAAAGATGCAGGGTGTCCCAACTTGAGCCGCCCTCTTCATGGATGTTTGTGAAAAGCCACCATTTACCATCTGATTCCAGCAGGGTGGTATCCACAGCACGGATGTTTTTTATCAATGTCTTTTCGAACTGCCATTGATCAGGGAATTGGATACAGCGGTAAAGCTCGATTGCGTTGTTTTTCCCTGTTTCTGGAATCATGTATAACTGGCCGCTGTATTCAAACAGGAATGGATAGGAAAGATGATAAGGCCTTTCCAGTACGACCTGATTTGACACAATATTCAACGCCTTATCCAATTGAAGACAGGCGATTCTTCCACGGTGGTTTGAAAAAAGCAGTTCCTCAATGAAGAGATAGTGAATGCCATTTTGAACCCATACAAAAGGATCTGCCCAAAAGCGGTCTTTAGGTGGCGTAAGGGATTTTAGCTTTTCCCATGAAAGGGATGTGTACTCTGTTTCGGGCGCAACCAGAATCTCCCACTGGTCCAGAACAAAAAATGAACGCACCTTTTTCTGTATTCGATGGAAAAGGCGCGTCATAAGGGATTTGTTCATGGTTTTGTACGGATTGAAATAAGGCGCCCCAGGCAGGAGTCGAACCCATATCATCCCTCCTGCGGGGGCAACTACGGATTGAAACAAGGCGCCCCAGGCAGGAGTCGAACCCACAACCTACTGATCCGAAGTCAGGCGCT
>DAOQID010000085.1:0-18215 GCA_035339375.1 Anaerolineales bacterium
CCCTTCTCGTGGCGATCCAGCCAGGGTCCACCGGGCCAGGCAAAGGGTTGTCGGAGCCGGTGCGGAATTCCCTCGACGGCCTGGATGCGATGCTGGTCGGGATGTTTAAAAAATAAGACGGGCTGCACGCCCGTCCTTTTTATTCTACAAACCTGTACTTGATCAGGGTCCACACGGCTTCAAAGGCATCATGTAATTTGATCTTCTTGCCCTGCGAATACTCACGAGGGTTGAAGGTGATCGGCACTTCAAAGATCCTAAATTTGCGTTTCAAGATCTTGGCGGTGAATTCAGGCTCAAAGTCAAAACTGTTTGCGTGAATTTTCATGCCATTCAACACTTCGCGGCGAAAAACCTTGTACCCGGTTTCCATATCCGTGAGGATGGTGTTGTAGAGAATATTCGTCATCAGCGTCAACATTTGGTTGGCAACCTGATGCCAGAACATTGTGACACGGTGGGCGCGGCCTAAAAAGCGCGACCCATAGACCACATCCGCAACGCCTTCGGTGATGGGTTGAAGCAACTGCGGGTAGTCACGTGGGTCATATTCGAGGTCGGCATCCTGAATCAGGAGGATATCGCCTTGGGCGGCAGTCATTCCTGTGCGGACAGCTGCTCCCTTGCCTTTATTTTTTTCATGCAGGATGATGTGTACGCCGTTCTTTCCATCCAATGTGGCTAAAACATCGCGCGTTCCGTCTTTGGAACCATCATCCACAACAATGATCTCTTCGGCAAGGTTCTGGGCTTGCACACGTTCTAGAATGACCTTAATGCTTTCGACTTCATTGTAAACAGGGATTATGACAGATAGTTTCATATGAACTGGATTATAAACGAAAAGAAGTATAATCAGCTGGAAAGACAAATTTTTTCCACCGCTGGGATTGCAAGAAAAATTTTTATCAAAGTCTGGATTGCGCCATTATGACAAGACAACCGCAACAAAACCCCGCGCCCGTTGGCGGATTTTCCCCGCCACAGATCAACAACCTTGAGGATACAGGTCTTTCAACCCTTTGGCTTCAGGACCTTGTCCTGAAGGTTTTGTATTTCCGAGGGTATCTGACTGGTTTCAAGATCGCAGAAGAGATCACGCTGCCCTTCGCAGGCGTGGTGGATCAGCTTCTGGCCGCCCTGAAGCAGGAAAAGTTCATCGAAGTGCGGTCATCTCAAGGCGGCTTGGGTGAAGGTGCATATACCTATGGCATTACCGGGGCGGGCATTATCCGCGCTCGTGAAGCCATGGAACGCAGTCAATACGCCGGGCCCGCCCCCGTCCCCTTTGCGGTGTATAACGAAGCCATTCGCCGCCAAAAGAGCGGCCGCCTCACCGTGACCACCCGCACCATGCGTCAGATCCTTTCGCAGATGGTGATCTCAGAAAACACCTTCCAGAGGCTCGGACCCGCCCTCAACTCGGGTTCATCCATTTTTATGTACGGCCCGCCTGGAAATGGTAAAACCAGCATTGCCCGTGCCTTTGGCAACCTTGTGCTCAGCCAAAGCATGTACATTCCCTATGCTCTGTACCTCGATGGGCAGGTTATCAAAGTGTACGATGCCGTCAGCCATACTGTGGCACCCGATAACGAATCAGGGAATGGCAGCGGCGGAACCACCAGCAACCTGCGCTCCAACACCCGCCGCGACCCGCGCTGGATCAAAATTCGCAGACCGTTTATCGTAGTCGGTGGTGAATTGACTCTCGAAGGTCTCGACCTTGTGTTTGACGACACCACAAAATTCTACGAAGCACCATTTCAGGTAAAAGCCAACGGCGGCATTTTGCTCATTGACGACTTTGGCCGTCAGCAGGTCCGTCCGCGTGACCTGCTCAACCGTTGGATCGTTCCGCTCGAAAACCGCGTTGATTACCTCCGCCTGCACACCGGCCGCAAAGTGGAAGTCCCCTTCGATGTGCTCATCGTATTCTCCACCAACCTGCCGCCGAAAGACCTTGTGGATGAAGCCTTCCTCCGCCGTCTGCGCCACAAAATCGAGATCGGCGATCCCTCTTTTGAGGAATACCGCGAAATCTTCAAACGGGTTGCCCAGGATAAACGCGTTGAATACAACGACCAGGGATTGGCATATCTGCTGCAGGAATGGTACATCAAACGCAACCGTAAATTACGCGCCTCCCACCCGCGTGACCTTTGCGATCAGATCCTCGATATTTCATCCTATCTTGCCGTACCCGCCACCATGTCGCGTGAAATGATCGACCACGCCGGCAAAGCCTATTTTGTGGATATCTAACCGCATCACCCCTGACCCTGAACCTGATTCCGATGTTTGAACATTATCCCAGCCCAATCATTCTCGCGCATCGCGGCGACCTTGCCCACGCACCGGAAAACACCCTTCCATCCTTCCAACAGGCTCTGCAAAAAGGCGCCGACGGTGTGGAACTGGATGCCAAACTCACCGCCGATGGCCACGTGATCGTCATCCATGACATGACCGTGGACCGCACCACAAACGGCAAAGGTCGAGTGGCCTCGTTCAAACTGGAAGACATCCGCAAACTGGATGCAGGCAGTTGGTTTAACGAGAAATTCCGCGGCACCCAGGTGCCCAAGCTCGAAGAGGTCTTTGAACTCATCGGCAAGGATAAACTCATCAACATCGAGTTGACCAACTACTCCACCCCGCGTGATGGGCTTGTCGTAAAAGTATGCGAACTGATCAAACGGCACAACATCCACAAGCAGATCATTTTTTCATCTTTTCTCCCGTCCAATTTAAAGATCGCTGCTCAAACCCTGCCTGAAATTCCACGCGGCTTGTTGGCCATGCCGGGGCTGGTTGGTTTATGGGCGCGTTCCTTTGGGTTTATGTTTGGGGAATATCAAGCCCTGCATCCGCACATTTCCAGCGCGAGTCGTGAGCAAATTCAGCGTGTGCATCGTCTCAACCGCCGTGTCCATGTTTGGACGGCAAACTCCCCCGAAGAGATCGTTCGCCTCAAAGACTGGGGCGTGGATGGCCTGTTTACCGACGACCCGGAAACAGCCGTGCGAGCACTTGGGAGGAGCAGGTGAGTTTGTGCAAAAAACGATTTCACAAGACGCCGCCCTTAAAGCGGCGTCAGTTTTATTTTAAAAGCAAGTTGTGTTATAAGGGGATGCGATGAAAATAACCCGTATTTTGTTTTTATTGACCCTGCTGGTCACGCTTGTGCCTGTTCCCGTACAAGCTCAAACCTCCACCCCTCCGGCGGCGGTCTCTGCCATTTTGAATTCCATGACCCCCGAAGAGCGCGTTGGTCAGCTTTTTTTGGTTACGTTTACTGGTACGGATACCAGCGTCGACTCGCAGATCAATGACCTGATCTCCCGTTACCATGTGGGTGGTGTGGTCTTGCTTGCCGAAAATGATAATTTTATTGCCGCTCCCGATACCGCCTCTGGAACACATGCGTTGATTGACGGTCTGCAACAATTGGAATGGCAGGCCTCCATCAATCCTTCAGAAGATGCCACTGCCGGTCAGGAAGATACCGATTCCGCCTATATTCCGCTTTTTGTTGGCATCGCCCAGGAGGGGAATGGATATCCCACCGACCAAATTCTAAACGGTCTCACCCCTCTCCCAAGCGAAATGGCCATCGGGGCCACCTGGAACACCGATTTTGCCATGCGTGTCGGCGCAGTGCGCGGACAGGAACTTTCAGCGCTTGGCTTTAACCTATACCTTGGCCCATCTTTGGATGTGCTCGAAGTGCCAGCCGTATCTGGTGGCGACCTTGGGATTCGTGTTTTTGGCGGTGACCCCTATTGGGTGGGGGAGATGAGCCGCGCCTATGTGACAGGCCTGCATACTGGCAGCGACAATCAATTGCTGGTCGTTGCAAAGCATTTCCCCGGTGTAGGCGGCTCCGATCGCCTGCCAGAAGAGGAAGTATCCACAGTTCGAAAATCTCTTGAGCAGTTGAAACAGATCGAGCTTTACCCCTTCTTTGCAGTTACCGGCAATGCCATCACCCCCGAATCCACTGCAGATGGGTTGCTGGTTTCCCATATTCGTTATCAAGGATTTCAAGGAAACATCCGCGCCACCACGCGTCCCATCAGTTTCGATCCGCAGGCTTTGAAGCAGATCCTGGCCCTGCCGCAATTCTCCACCTGGCAGACCAATGGCGGCCTGATTATCAGCGATGACTTGGGCACGCAAGCTGTCAGCGAGTTTTATGCATCTGGTGGCGGGCAGTTTTCGGCGCGTACCGCCGCGCGGGATGCCTTCCTCGCCGGGAACGATATGCTGTACCTGGGCAACATCACCTCCAGCGATTTTCCAGATACGTTCACCACGACCACACGCATTATTGAATTCTTTGCACAAAAATATCGTGAAGACCCTGCTTTTGCCCAACGCGTGGATGAATCAGCTGCGCGCATTCTGGCCGTCAAAGCGCGGCTGTATGGAAATTTCACCCTGCAAAATACCCTTGTACCGGCTTTTCGTCTTACCAATATCGGCACAGCAGCTGAAGTGCCTTTCGAAGTAGCGCGAAATGCGGCCACTCTCATCAGCCCGGAGCTGCAAGATCTGGCAGCGGTCATGCCGCTTCCGCCTCAGGTCGATGAAAGCATGGTCTTTATTACCGATACAGCCAATATCAAACAATGCACCGACTGTTTGGAACAACCAACCCTGGCGGTGGATGCGTTGCAACAGGCGGTCTTGCAGCTTTACGGCCCACAGAGCGGAAATCAAACGAATAATTTTCGCCTCGCTTCTTATTCGCTCCAAAATTTGGAGACCCTGCTCAATGGAGAAGAAACTCCCTTCATTGAAGATGATCTTACCCGTGCAGGCTGGGTCATTTTTTCACTGACTGACGCCGCACAAGGTCAGGCAAACCTGATCAGCCGTTTCTTGCGCGAACGCCCCGATCTGTTGCGTGAAAAGCGGGTCATCCTTTTTGCATTTGGTGCACCGTATTATTTCGATACCACCACGATCTCAAAATTCACCGCCTACTACGCACTTTATAGCAAACAACCGCAATTCGTAGATGTGGCTGCCCGTTTATTGTTTCAGGAATTATCGCCAGTCGGCGCTTCCCCCGTCTCAATTTCTGCGGTCGGATATGAATTGATCTCCGTCATGGCGCCGAATCCGAATCAGATCATTCCGCTCTTTCTGGACCTGAAGCCTGTTGCCACAGGAACGGAATCACCTCTCACCCCCGAGCCGACTCCGATTCCGCTGTTCAAAATTGGCGACACCATCGCGATCCGCACGGGCGTAATTCAGGATAGAAATGGGCATCCCGTCCCTGATGGAACGGTCGTGCAATTCTCCATGAAATTGACAGGGGAGGGTGCTGGTATTTTGCAGCAAGAGGATGCGGTCACTACACAAGGTGTGGCCCGCGCCGCATTTGGTTTGGATAAACCCGGCTTGTTGGAAATTAGCGTGGTCAGTGAGCCTGCTGTGATCTCGGAAGTGGTGCAATTGGATGTTTCGCAGTCTGGGGCCGTGGCAGTGACAGTGGTGGTACCGGAGCTGACCGAAGCCATTGAGCCGACACCGGAAGCTACCCCCGTTGAAGTGGTGGATGCCTACATCAGCAAGGAAGGCTATCCGCGTTTTTCAGCCTGGTTGGTGGCCATGCTTTTTATGGTATTCAGCATCTGGGTCGTGTACAGCACTGGGATCCGCATCATAGACCGCCATTCTGCGTTGCGCTGGTCTTTGGGTATTGCTTTGGGCGGCTTGCTGGCCTACAACTACCTTGCCTTTGGCCTGTTCAACAGCATGAGCTGGCTCACGGTCAGCGGGCTTTCCGGTGTGGTTTTATTTGTATTCATTGGAGAATTGATGGGGTTTGTCGCAGGTTGGGTGTGGTCGCGGCGGAGATGAAGTTGTGAAGTTATATGGCTTAAGCCGCCGTTTTTCTGGCGGCTTTTTTGTTGCACCAAACCAGTACATTTGTAGCGATTTCACTTTTCACAAAGCATGTTATGATAATTTTTAATCACTTTGCTTCAGGAGGCTAGTTATCCATGGCAGCCCAATCAACCAAAAATAAAGAAAAGCAACCACCCATCTTGTTCGATAAAACTCAGGCGATCATTAAACAGGTAAATAAAATGCTTGGCGGCACGTTGGTAACCTATTTCAATAACCCACGTGGAAGTGTGTGCCACGATGATGTCCTTGCCTTGCATGAATTACTGGAAAAGATCGGCCACCAGCCGAAGATTTTTCTTTTTTTGAAATCCAGTGGTGGCAATGGGCAGGCTTCCCTGCGCCTTGTAAACCTGTTGCGCCAATATTGTGATGAGGTCATCGCAGTGATCCCCCTCGAGTGCGCCTCCGCCGCCACCATGATCACCCTTGGCGCGAATGAAATTCAAATGGGGCCAATGGCCTACCTCACCCCTGTGGATACTTCCCTGACTCACTCACTGTCGCCGATTGATCGTGACAATGACCGTGTCAGCGTCAGCCTCGATGAATTGACTCGCGTTGTCCGCTTGTGGCAGGGGCAAAATGCAGATGCCAGGGAGAATCCCTACAAGGAATTATTCCAGCATGTGCATCCGTTGGTCATCGGCGCAGTGGATCGGGCAGAGTCACTCTCCATCATGCTGTGCAAGGAACTTTTGGCGTACCATATCAAGGATGAGTCCGAAGCGGAGCGTATCGCCAGTTCCCTGAATGCGAAGTATCCGTCGCATGGTTATCCCATTTTGTTTGAAGAAGCCAAGCGCATTGGGTTGAAGGTCAAGCGGCTTGACCCTGAGATCAACATACTCCTGCTTGAGCTTAATGAACTGTACAGCGAAATGGGCCAGCGTGCCACAACCGATTTTGATGATACTCACGCCCATGGCAACGAGATTCTTAACATCTGGGAATCAACCAGTGTGCTGGTCTATTACCAGCAAGATAAAGATTGGTTCTACCGCACCGAAGAACGCCGCTGGATCTCGCTCAATGACGTCAGCCGTTGGCGGCGAATGATTCAGGTGGGGAATAAGGTGGAAAAATCCATTTTGCACATCTCTTGATAAAACCTGTGCAAAACCTGTGCAATCTGATAGAATCTGAGAGTCTCAGTATGGCAAAATTCCGTTGCTGAACAAGCGCGGAATTTTTGCAAATATTGAAAACCAAGGACTCTATGGCAAATCAACCTCAACTAAAGTTTAACGACCCTGCACCTGACGCAACCCTGCTCGATGCAAATGGCAAGCCCATCCAGCTTTCTTCCCTTTGGAAGGATAGGGTGGTGGTGCTTGCCTTTACCCGCCATTTCGGATGTCCGCAATGCAAGGAAATGGTGGACCAATTGATCGATGCGCATCAAGCCCTGACCGAGAAAGGGATGCTGCTCGCAATCATTTCTCACGCCTCTGCAGAATCTGCCAGGCAGTTCTGTGAGCAGCGTGCTCCCAGCGCCACCTGCCTTGCCGACCCTGACCGAAGTGCCTACCATGCTTATGGTTTGTATCGCGGCACCTTCTGGCAGACATTGCTTTCGCCTCGCATCTGGCTTTCAAATCGCAAGTTGGCACGAACCAAAGGTTATAAACCTGAATTGCCATCCCCCGGACAGGATGCCTATCAAATGTCTGGTACGTTCATCATTGGCCCCGATGGACGTATTCGCCTGCCGTACTACTATGAAGATATTGCTGATCACCTGCCTGTGGATTTGATCCTGCACGGCATTATGGGTGTGGATTGGAAAAGGCCCTATGACAGCAAACCTGTGGTGTAAATAGAATGACCAGTTTTTTTCTCGCTACCTATCTTGCTATAAAAGAAGTGTTTCGCAACCGTGGCCGTTTTTTGCTGGTGGCCCTGGTGATCGCGTTGATCACGGTTCTTGTCCTATTCATTGCCGCGTTGGGTGAAGGGTTGTCCGACGCCAATCGGCAATATGTGGCCAACCTTGATGCACAGTTGATCGTCTTTCTGGAGAAATCAGATTACAGCATCACAGCCAGCAGGTTGGAAACGAACACTGCCAAAGCGGTTCGCCGCGTAGATGGGGTGGCAGATGCAGGCCCAATCTATACCTCCAACTCAGAGATCGTTTCACTGCCCGAGCCGCTCAAGATTTCCATGCTTGGCGTGGAAGCAGGCCGCCCCGGAATGCCCTCACTTTTGGAGGGGAGATATTTCCGCGGTGGCGCCGCCCGTGAAGCAGTGATGGATATGAGTGTGGCTCAGCGCACCAATTTGAAGATCGGTGATGAGATCGAGATCCGTTCCACACAGGGCACTGAAGACCAGTTTTACACATTGAAGATCGTTGGGCTGGTGGATAAGCAGGCCTACTTCTTCCAGCCGACCATCTTTGTCCCAGCCTCTACATGGGAGTTGATGCGCCCACAGTCTGAATCGGATCTGAACAGCGACACCCCATTTCCAAACATTGTTGCCGTGAAGCTGACCGATCCAACCCAGGTCGAAGAGATGAAGGCGCGTCTGGAAGATCAGGTGTCAAATATTGAGGTGGCTGATATTGAGACCACCATCAATAACATCCCTGGGTACACCGCCCAGCAAGGGACGGTACAGACTCAGGGTGCCTTCACCCTGTTGATCGGCATCCTCGTCATCGGCGGCTTTTTCCAGATTCAGATCCTGCAAAAGGTTCCGCAGATTGGCGTTTTGAAGGCGATCGGCTCTTCCAATTTTGTGGTGGGGCTTTCAGCGGTCATTCAGATCATCATCGTCACTGCCATGGGGGTTGGCATTGGCGCTGGCTTGAATTACCTGTTCTCTTTGGGGTTGCCGCCAAACATTCCATTGGCCTTTAATGGGACACGCTCGCTCGTTGCGATCGTCCTGCTCCTGTTCATTGGCCCTCTTGGCGGTATGGTATCCATCATTTATGCGGTTCGTATCGAGCCGCTTAAGGCTCTTCGGTTAGGCTAGGTGCAAGGTGTCGAATATAGCTCTTGAAGTTCGTGATCTGGTGAAATCCTTTACGCTTGATGGCGCAACCATCAATGCAGTGGATCATGTTTCATTTCAGGTGAGGTCTGGTGAATTCGTTGCGTTGGTCGGCCCCAGTGGTTCAGGTAAGACCACATTGCTTTCCATTCTGGCGGCTTTGCTTACCCCCACCAGTGGACAGGTTTTGATCGACGGGCAGGACCTTGCGCAGATGAACGAGAAAAAACGGGTGAAATTGCGCCGCGAAAAGATCGGCTTCACCTTTCAATCCAACAATTTGATTCCTTTCCTGACCGCACAGGAAAATGTGGAATTCATGCTGCGCCTGAATGGTTCGCTGGGTCGTGCGGGGAAGGTCCGCTCCGGGGAATTGCTGGCAAGACTCGGGTTGGCAGAACGTTTGCATAACCTTCCCGCTCAGATGTCAGGCGGTCAGCAGCAACGTGTGGCGATCGCACGTGCCTTGATCCATCAACCCGCCGTGGTGCTGGCCGATGAACCCACTGCATCGTTGGATACCGAACGTGCTTTTCAGGTGGTGGAAACTTTTGCCCATCTCATCCACGAAAACGAACGTGCGGGCATCATGGTGACTCACGACCTGCGCATGTGCCAGTACGTGGACCGTGTTCTGCAAATGCAGGATGGCAAACTGGTGCGCGAGTATTCCACGAAAGAAGAGATCATGGAACTGGCGCTTGGAACTGTGAAGCATTAAATTTGTGCCAGCCATTCATGAAAAAGAGACAGTCATTTTTTGAAGTGACTGTCTCTTTTTCGTTTGTTGATTTATGGCAATGGAATGTTTTTTGCCTTCACAATGAGGTACGCGCCCCAGGCTCGATCAAGCAATTCAGAGGGGCAGAACAACGGTTTGCCTGTTCCACTGTCTGTCCCACAGGCGGGGAGTAATCCATCCTGATACGCCTGCTCTGCCCAACCGATACCCCAATAGCTTGTATCGGTCATATCTGCAAATAAGGTACCAGTCCCTGCTGGGGGAGTGTAATTTACACCATACTTCATGCGTAAACCAAAGACACTAGCCTCAACGCGCGGAAGTTGTGTGGCAGGACAATACATCAACGGGCTGGGTTGGCATCCAGCAGTGAGACCCTCCTGCCACATGCCTTCAGCCCAGGGCTCAGCCCATTCAAAACCAGTCCAGTCATCTGCGAAGGTATCCCACGGGGCGGGTGGAGGGGAATAGGTGGAACCCATTTGTCCGCGCAGCATGAAGACAGCCGATTGAGCGCGGTCGAGGATGGTATCGGGACAATACATTAAAGGGTCAGTGCTGCATCCTGCCGTGTATCCAGCCTGATACAAGGCTTCGATATAGTCATGGAGAGGATGGTCGAAGGGTACATCTGCAAAGGTGGTGGGAATTCCAGTAGAAATTGATATTGTGTGGAGCAGATTATTGAATCCTGTAGCAGACTCCCATGTGTTTGCGTTTGCCAACTGTATCGAATACTCTGGCCTTGAACTCAGGGAATCTTCCGCGTCAGGGAGGTTTAGCAAAAGTTCATAACTGCCAGCTGGGATGTTGGTTGGTACTGCGATGGTTTCTTGAATTGTAGTGGTTGCTCCAGCCGTCCAAAAACGAGGGTCGCTTTTCAGGGGAAGATGATAAATTTCGCCAGAAGAGGAGTTTCGCAGGATCAATTCGCCAGGTCGTGGATTGATTGGTGCGGCGAATCCATCATTTCTAATGGAAATATGAACATCCATTCCACTGCCTGTCTGTGCTGTATCGGGATATGTGCCTTCGATAAGCGTGAAGCGATATCCCAGTTTTTTCTTCATGGTGTCTAAACACCCCTGACTATTCCAATTGGAGATGGTTGTGCCCAGATAGTCTATATTGATATATGACCAATGAAAACGATCCATCTCTTCCAATGCTGTTGTGCAATTTGTGCGTGGAGGTGCCCATGTATTGTTTTCACCTCCCATTGGGAGGTAGGCGGTTTCAGCTTCCAGCCAGGGATATTCCTCAGGTATATTGGTATAGGTTCCCATATCGTCAGGGCTGGAGACAAAAGCGTCATTAAATTGCCCTATCCGTGATATGGAACTGCCATTGAATGCCTGATCTGGGGTGATGGCTGCTGCTTGATACATGGTGCGTTTATAGAATGGTGCACGCAATGAAACCATCCGCGTTGATGGCAGGACTTGCAGCATTTTTTCGACGACGGCTTTTCGATCTGCCCATTGTTGGGCTGAAATAACACCCTGATCGCCGAAGTGATTGGTGTAATACCATTCTCCCCACTGACCGATAAAACCCGCCTGCCAGACATAGATCACGTCGCTGTTCGACTGAAGGATTGGCGCGAGTTGGTCTATGTGCGACAGGATTTGAGAAAGGCTTGCATCTACATTATCCGTGCTGGTATATGAAAAACGAAGCACAACCTTCAAGCCTGCGGAGCGAATTGTGTTCAATTGTGCCTGCAGGGTGTTTAAGGTTGCCTGGCTGATCGCGGAAGATTTAAAGCTGGTGAGGTAGAAGTTGCAAAGTACCAGGCTAATATGCTCAGCAGAGCGGTAATTTTGAAGAGTGGCAAGGTCGAAAATGTCACTCTCACAGGGGGAATTGGTATGTAGAAAACCTCTTTCTGGATTGGTGATTATGGTGTTTACAGGGTCGTACGTTACTGTTGCAAAATTTGCCTGTGCTCGTGCAATTCCTGTAATCGAATGGCTGGGACTGATGTTTGAAATTACCAACAGTGAAACTATAAGGGCCAGACTGAATTTTATGTGAATTTTCATAAGACTCTCTCCATGTGAGTACCAATAAGATTGAGAATAAGCCACGACACATATTTTGTTAATTCATTATATAGGAAAACAAAGGCTCGGAAGGATACCAAAATCCCTCCGAGCCTTTGTTTAATTTGTACTACGTTTACTACGCGGTTTCCAGATACTTCGTGATCTCGTAATCTGTCACGCGCAGGCGGAACTCATCCCACTCTTCCCATTTCGCGCGGAGGTAGGCCTCGAACAGGTATTCGCCGAGCGCTGACTTCAACACTTCGTTCTTTTCCAGTTCTTTCAAGGATTCGGCCAGTGAACCAGGCAATTCGGTCACACCCAGCTTGGTGCGTTCGGCCTTATCGAGGTGATACAGGTTGATGTTGTTCAACGCCTTCGGCGCCTTCATGTTCTTGTCAATGCCATCGAGAGCAGCGGCCAGCATCACAGTGAAAGCCAGATACGGGTTGGAGGATGGGTCGGGGAAGCGCAATTCAGCGCGGACAGCCTTGTCACGGCCTTCGGTGTAGCGCGGAATGCGGATGAGCGCCGAGCGATTCTGCTGAGCCCAGCCGATGTACACAGGGGCTTCATAACCGGGCACCAAACGCTTGTAGGAATTCACGGTCGGGGCCACTACGCCAGCGAGCGCGCGGGCATGTTCCAACTGACCCGCGATGAAGGAATAAGCCAACGGGGAAAGGTGCGCCTCATCCTTCGCATCGAAGAACAGGTTATCGCCTGTCTTGATATCGAAGAGAGATTGGTGGCAGTGCATCCCAGAGCCATTAATGCCGTACACAGGCTTCGGCATGAAAGATGCGGTCAATCCGTGTTGGGCGGCGATCGCTTTCACGGTGTACTTCAAGGTCAGCACGTTGTCGGCGGCCTTGAGCGCATCTGCATAGCGGAAGTCAATTTCATGCTGGCCCAATGCAACTTCGTGGTGACCCACTTCCACATCGAGTCCCATGGCATCAAGGGCTTCCATCAGTGCGGTGCGAACAACCACGGCTTCATCGAAGGATGAGAAATCGAAATACCCACCCGTATCGTGGGGGACGGGATGAACGCCGCTTCCATCAGAAGCCTTGAACAGGAAGAACTCAGGCTCAGGGCCAATGTTGAGTTTCCAACCGCGGTCGGCGATCTTCTTGAGAATGCGCTTCAACGCGCCGCGCGGATCGCCATCGAAGGGATCGCCGCCTGGGGTGTAAATATCACAGAACACACGCGCGCGTTTTGAATCTGCAGCCGACCAGGGCAGCACTGCATAGGTCTCGGGGTCAATCTTCAGGCGCATGTCACTTTCCTGAATGCGCGCAAAACCTTCCACCGATGATCCATCGAACCATGCGCCGTCTTTCAACACATCCTCGAGGTGGCGGATCGGCATATCCACGCTCTTGACCGCACCCATCACATCTGTGAACTGGAGCGAAAGGAACTTCACATTGTCTTCTTTTACACGTTTGAGCAGATCTTTGTTATCCATTTTGTTTCTCCTTTTTTGATGTTTGACCACTGATCATTTTCTACTGATCACTGTTTTCTGATTAATGACCTTGTTCTGCCGTCATCACTTTCGCTTCGTGCTTGACCTTTGGCTTGGTACTGTTAATAAAAATCACTGACCCGATGATGATGGCTGTTGCCAGCCAGATACGCGGCTCAAGTGCTTCATTGGCAAACCAAACCCCAAGTAAAACCGCAACGATCGGGTTGACATAAGCATACGTCGAAACAAGCGAGATGGGTGCATTTTGAAGCAGCCAGCCATATGAAACAAACCCGACCAGTGAACCTATAAAGATAAGATATGCCAATCCAACCAGCGAGCGGGTGGATACGGCTGAAACATCCCAGCCATTCAACTCGCCCGAAATCAGCGAAACGATCAACAGGCTGACACTCCCGACCAGCATTTGCGCGCCTGTATTCATCAACGAAGATTTTGGCAGGTCTGCTGTTTTGCTGTACAGAGAGCCCGTGGCCCAAAATAGACAAGCCGACAGCAGGGCGATCACACCCAATGGGTTCAACTTTTCGGTGCTTCCTGAAATTTCGGAAGGACCAACAAGAATAAATATACCCGCAAAACCGACCAACAGACCAACGATTCCCTGCCAGGTGGGTTTGACTCCGTTGGGGCGAATGGCTTCACCAATTACGAGAAACATGGGCATGGAGCCAATGATGAGCGCCGCAATGCCCGATGGAATGAATTGCTCAGCCCAGGCAACCAGACCATTCCCGCCCAGCAAAAGGAATGTCCCAATGATACCAGCAGAAACCCACTGCTTGCGCGTAGGCATTTGGTGGCCTGCGCTGCGCTGCCAGACGACCAAAATCATCCCAGAAATAAGAAAACGTACCGCCGCATGGAAAAACGGAGGAATGGTCTCAATGGATACTTTAATTCCAAGATACGTTGAGCCCCAAACGATGTAAAGTGCCAACAATGGCAGCCAGATTTTCGATTTCATTTTTTCCTTTTTTTCATCCTGAAGGAATGAAGTCCTTCGACTACATTCCTTGAAAGTCACTTGTTAGTCTGCTTTGGGCGAATTCTTTTGCAAGCAAAGCCTTCTTCCTCGCAGGGCCGTAGCGATAATTTCCAAACTCGCCGCTCTTGCGAATCACCCGATGACATGGGATCAAGACCGCGATCGGGTTGTGTCCAACGGCTGTTCCCACGGCACGCAGGGCATTGGGGTTGCCGATTTGTGCGGCGATCTGTTCGTAGGTGGTCAATGCCCCAGCGGGAATTTTGAGCAATGCCTCCCAAACCTTGATCTGGAAATTCGTCCCGCGTAGATGAAGATTGAGAGGCGTATCAGGTGTCGGCGTGGAAAAGATGCGGTCAATCAGTGGGGCGGTGGTTTTGTAGTCTTCGATCATCTTCGCCTGATTCCAATCTGCTACCAGGTTGTCGATGGCATTGCCTTCACTCGATTCCACAAATCCCAGATGACAAATTCCGCGCTCGGTGGCTGCGATCAGGCATTTTCCAAACGGTGTGAGATGCAAGCCATAACGGATGATGAGGCCCGCTCCATGCGATTTGAACTCGCCGGGAGTCACTGCTTCGGTGTTGACGAAGAGATCGTGCAGGCGTCCCAGGCTGGAGAGGCCCACCTGATGAGTTGTCTCCAGTAAATTCTCTGATCGGGTGAGCAGGTCTTTGGCGTTTTCCTTGGTGAGGAATTGCATGAAACGTTTGGGGCTGATGCCCGCCCAGCGGGTGAATAAACGCTGGAAATGATACTCGCTCAAGCCGATGGCAGAGGCGATCTCATCCAACTCGGGTTGGCGGTGAACATTGATTTCGATGTATTGAATGGCCTGTTCAATAAGCTGATAATGCTGTGAAAGTTCAGTTGTGGATTCCATAAATTAATCTCCTTGATGCAGGAGATTGTATTGGTCTTTACTCACGGAAACCACCCGATTCTTGCTCATTTTCTCCTTGCTTTCAAAAGACAAATCAGGTTGATCTGTAAAATAAAAAACAGACATGCCCGGGCACACCTGTTTCAATACGCATGGGTATTAAAAAAGAAACGTCCTCTCAACAAATACAAGTGATCAACGACTTATATCCGCCACGTCCGCTAATCGGGTTTCATGTATTTTCATGCAAAAAATTACCCCGCTTATGCCGTGTATCACCAGGTTTTGAACCTGCATTTGCAGGTGGGTCCCTACCTAGAAACGCCGCCTTGGCTCAGGCCTATCGCGTTATTTCTAATTAAGTTAAGGACCCTTTTAGTGGGTATTGGCTCAAAACGTGGAGGCAATATCACGAACACAGCAGGGGTGCAGTTCTTATACCATAATCAATGGTACAAGGGTAGATAATCATTAAACCCCCGCGCCTGGAAATTGATTGATTTAAAATAAAAATTGTGCTACCCTCTGTATGTTGTATCCGAATAATTTATCGATGACGGAGGAAAGCATGGCAACAGTTCCAGGTATTGATGTTTCCTATTGGGATGCAGGGATCGACTGGCCAAAAGTGCGGGCCACAGGCCAGCGGTTTATGTTTGCCAAGGCCACCGAAGGTATCAGCTACAAAGACCTCACCTTTGATGACAATTGGTTCGGCGCGAAATCGGCGGGGCTTTTGCGCGGCGCGTATCATTTTTTTCGATGTAACGTAGATGCGAAGAAACAGGCGGATTATTTTATCGATTATGTCCGTACAGTAAAAGACGACGGTGAACTCCCACCCGTATTGGATCTCGAGACCAATGATGGCATGACCAAGGATAAGATCGTGCCTGCGGTCAAGGTCTGGCTTGACCGTGTTGAGTCTGCTTTTGGCAAAAAGCCCATCATTTATTCAGGCCAATACTTTTTGCAGGATTATGTCGTTATAGCGGGCGGCGGCCCTCCCACCTGGGCGAAGGAATATCCGCTCTGGTTGGCACAATATCCCAATCAATATCAGGAAGGCATGAAACCCTTCCTGCCGCGCGGCTGGTTCAGTTGGACCTTCTGGCAATACAGCGATAAGGGCGTGGTGAATGGCATCAATGCCAAAGTGGATATGAACATCTACAATGGCACACTTGAGGAATTGTATAAATTTGCAGGCGCAAAAATTCCCGACCAAACTCCAAAGACCCACACGGTCAAAAAGGGAGACAGTTTTGAATCCATTGCCAATAGCTATGGTGTCACGGTCCGTGAACTGGTGATGGCCAACCCGCAACTTCTTGTTACTGGATCGAAATTGACCGTCCCTGTGGCAATCGCCATTCCACAAGAAGGCGATTCATCTTCAACCGACACAGGGTCCGGCGATACCGGGACAGTATCAACCCGTACCTACACAGTGAAGGCAGGTGACACGCTCTCCGTCATTGCCGTTAAATATGGAACTACTGTGGCAATGATCGCCTCTGCAAACAACATCACAAATATCAACAACATCAAAGTGGGACAGGTGTTGGTCATTCCGTAAAACGAAAAGGTAATATATAAAAAGAGCTCTGGAAGAATTTTCCAGAGCTCTTTTGCATTTGAAACCAACGATCTGTTTCTGCTTTCTTACGGGTAAATTCTCTTGATCGTGCGCGGGAAGGGAATTGCCTCGCGGATGTGTTCGATGCCGCACATCCATGCGGTGACACGTTCCGTGCCCATGCCAAAGCCAGAGTGTGGGACGGAGCCATACTTGCGCAGCTCCAAATACCATTTGAATGCTTCTTCAGGCAGGCCTTCTTTTTGGATGCGTGCCAGCAACTTATCGGGGTCGCTCATGCGCTCAGATCCGCCGCAGATCTCGCCGTAACCTTCGGGAGCAAGCAGGTCCACAGATTTGCAGACTTCGGGTCTATCGGGCCAGGGTTCCATGTAAAAGGCTTTGACCGCACTTGGGTAGCCGTAGACGAATACGGGCTTGTCATGGAGTTTGGTCAATTCGGTCTCGTGCGGGGCGCCGAAATCCATACCCCATTCGAACTTGAGTAACTCCTTGCGTTCGGGGTCGGTCTCTTTTTCGTAGAGGTCGATCAGGTATTTCGCAGCATCATCGTAAGACATGCGCGGGAACGGGCCGACGATATTTTGCAGCTTGGTCAGATCGCGCCCGAGGAACTTCAATTCGGCGGAGCAATCCTTCAACACTGACTGGGCGATGTGGGTGATAAGTCCCTCTTCGATGTCCATCAACTGATCGAGGTCGCAAAAAGCGATCTCGGGTTCGAGCATCCAGAATTCGGTTAAGTGGCGACGCGTCTTGGATTTTTCCGCGCGGAAGGTGGGACCGTAGCAATAGACTTTCCCGAAGGCAAAAATATTGGCCTCATTGTAGAGTTGCCCCGTCTGCGCGAGGAAGGCGGAACCTTCGTCGAAGTATTCGGTCTCGAACAGGGTGGTGGTCCCTTCGGCTGCGGCAGGGGTGAGGATGGGCGTATCAAGGTTGAAGAAGCCCTGACCATCCAAATACTCACGTACAGCAGACATGACCCGCACGCGCACACGCAGAATTGCCCATTGACTCTGCATCCGAATCCACAGGTGACGGTTGTCCAGCGCAAAATCCACGCCGTGATCTTTGAGCGACATGGGGTAATCGAGATTGGCGGCCTGCACGACCTGCAGATCCTTAATGCCAACTTCAAACCCACCGGGAATGCCAGGGGCGCGTTTATCTTCGCGGACGGAGCCTGTAATAATGACAGACGATTCCTGTGGCAAGTGGGCGATCTGATCGAACAACTCGGGAGTCAAGTCACCTTTGAAGGCGACACACTGCACAAAGCCCGATCCATCGCGGACGAGCAAAAAGGCCAGTTTGCCCTTGTCTGTGCGGTTGTAGACCCAGCCCTTGAGGATGATGTCTTGTCCTACATAGTTTGCTATTTTTGAAACGCTGACGTGTTCGGTCATGTGGTTTCCTTCTTTTGACAAATTTTCCCTATTATATTTGAAACTTCATATATCTAGGTTACTTCTTTCGTTCTTCCAGGCCCTTTATCATCAATTCCTTTGCTACATTCGGG
>DAOQID010000086.1:0-16258 GCA_035339375.1 Anaerolineales bacterium
ACAAACCCGTCGTGTCGATCAGTGCCGTTCGGACGGGATCAGGCAAAAGTCAGACCACGAGGCGCGTGGCTTTACTTCTCAAAGAAATGGGATACAAAGTCGCTGCCATTCGTCATCCGATGCCGTATGGAAATCTTGTAGCGCAGGAAGTTCAACGCTACGCCAGCTACGATGACCTCGATGAATTTGATTGCACCATCGAAGAACGCGAGGAGTACGAACCTCATATTGATTGCGGTGTGATCATTTATGCAGGCGTGGATTATGAAAAGATCATCCGCCAGGCCGAAGCCGAAGCCGATATCATTTTGTGGGATGGCGGCAATAACGACTTCCCCTTCTACACCCCCGATCTGCAGATCGTCATTGCAGACCCGCATCGCACGGGGCACGAGTCTACTTATTATCCGGGCGAGACCAATGTGCGCATGGCAGACGTGTTCGTCATCAACAAGGTGGACACCGCGGACGCCGAGAATGTGATCAAGCTGCGCGAGAACTTGCGCAAATTGAACCCGAATGCAACCCAGATCGAAGCCGCCTCTCCGCTCTTTGTGGATGACCCCGATGCGATTCAGGGCAAGCGCGTTTTGGTGATCGAAGACGGCCCGACTCTGACTCACGGTGAGATGGCCTATGGCGCGGGATATATCGCCGCCCGCAGATTCGGCGCGAAAGAAATCGTTGACCCGCGTCCGTTTGCAGTGAAATCCATTGCAGCGACCTACGCCAAATACCCGAAGACTGGCCCGATCCTCCCTGCTATGGGCTACGGTGATGCACAGACCAAGGACCTCGAAGCCACGATCAACGCTTCGGATGTGGACCTGGTCGTCATCGGCACACCGATTGACCTGTCTCGCGTGATGAAGATCACGAAACCGCATCAGCGCGTAAGATATGAATTGCAGGAGATCGGCGTTCCCACCCTGAAAGATGTTTTGATGAAGAAATTTGGGGCGAAGAAATAAGAGCGTAGATATATTTACGATCAGAAAGTCTACTGCTCAAGCCGCCGTCCTCGGCGGCGGGGACGCCGTCGAGAGCATCTTTTTGATATGTTGATGAAGAAGTTTGGGACAAAATAATAAGGAGTTTAGATCAGGAAGCCGGGTGGTGAAGATCATTCGGCTTCCTCTCTATATTAATTTCGTTTGTTATAATCTTTTCGATAAAACAACCAACAAAAAGGAAAAAGAAAAATGGAATATTGGGACGTAGGCGATCGTGTATTTGCGTATTGGGATGATGATGACTATTTTTACCCTGCCACCATTCTGGAAATGGAAGAAGAGGATATTTATATCCGCTTTGACACGGGTGAAGAAGAGTGGACACAGGCGGACTACCTCGAAGAATATGCCACCGCGGCTGGTGAAGAGGTGGAGTGCAAATCAGCAAAAGACAATCAGTACTACGACGTAACCGTACTGAATGCAAATGGTGAGCAGGTCGAGGTCGAATTTGATGATGGTTCCACAGAGTGGACGACCTTGAACAAAATCCGCTTTTATATTGAAGAAGAATAAGAAAAAAAACGGCTTGTTTTTAGCAAGCCGTTTCTGTTATTCAACCGACAGCACACGCATTAACAACTTCCGCCTGTGCGGACGGGCGCGGTGTTCAAAGATGTAAATTCCCTGCCAGGTGCCCAGCGAAAGGTCACCTTCATCCACTGGGATGGTGAGGCTGGCGTCCGTCAACATGGAGCGGATGTGAGAGGTCGCATCATCGGGGCCTTCCAGATCGTGGGTGTACCAACTGTCCTGTTCGGGGACGAGGCGCTCCATGAAAGTCTCCAGATCGGCACGGGCGGTTGGGTCCCAATTTTCGCTGATGACGAGAGAGGCACTGGTGTGTTGCAAGAACAAAAAGCACATGCCTTCCTGCACTTGCCACTCTTTCAACTGCGCGCGGATGGCTGGAGTGATGTCTCGCAGTCCCTTGCCCGATGTGGCGATTTCGATGGTGGTTTTGTGCCAGTTCATAATGTGGGAATTATAGCAGGAGCACCATGGATGGCTGGGTGATAGAATTACACAAGTCTGTGAAATAAAAGGATCATCAATGAAAACTCGCTGGATTCAACCTGTTACACTCACGGGAGCTCATGTTGTTCTAGAGCCTCTTTCTCTTGAGCATTTGGATGGAATCAAAGAAGCAGTACTGGATGGGGAACTTTGGAAACTTTGGTTCACTTCCATTCCATCGCCAGAAACGGCAGAGACCTACATCCGCTCGGCGTTGGAGTTGCGCGAGAATGCGGGATGGATGGCGTTCGTTGTCCGCGAGAAGGCGACGAACAAGATCATTGGCAGCACCCGCTACTGCAACGTGGACGAGGTCAACCAGCGTTTGGAGATCGGCTACACCTGGTATGCAGAAAGTTATCAGCGTTCGGCGGTCAACACCGAGTGCAAGTATCTGCTCCTCACTCACGCCTTTGAAAAACTGGATGCCATTGCGGTGGAATTCCGCACTCATTGGCACAATCACAAATCCCGCGCGGCGATTGCGCGGCTGGGGGCAAAACAGGATGGTGTGCTGAGGAATCACACCAAATCTGCAAACGGGGTGTACCGCGACACCGTTGTATTTTCCATTATTAATTTGGAATGGCCCGTGGTGAAACAGTCGCTGGAATACAAAATGAGTAAGCAGTATTAAATTTTTGCCGAATAGGCAAGGATGCAATTCCGCCCCGCTTGTTTTGCAGAATATAAAGCCTCATCAGCATGGCTGATCAATTCAGCCGAACTCGACACCGAGGGATTGAAATCAGCCGCTCCAATACTGACAGTCACCTGCAAACTCGATCCAGCGACCCGTAAATTGGCGGCAAAAATCTGGCTGCGGATTCTCTCTGCCAGAATCAGCGCATCTGGCACGCTGCTGTTTGGCAGCAAAATGACGAATTCGTCACCACCATAACGAGCCAGAATATCAACACTGCGCAGTTCCTTCTGTACTAGAAGGACAATTTGTTTCAGGACTTCATCGCCAGCTTGGTGCCCCGCCGTATCATTCACAAGTTTGAGATGGTCCACATCGAACATGATGAGGGAAAAGGGCTGCTGGTATCGTTTGGATAACGCAACCTCGTATTCGATGAATTCAAAAAAATAGCGGCGATTAAAAATACCAGTCAGGGCATCGGTACGGGAGGCAAGCTGCTCGCGCTCAAAGGCATGCTGCAAGATCTGGTTGATTTCCTCCATGACCTGTTTTGTATGCCGCAGATCATCCTCCACTTTTTTTCTTTCGGTGATGTCGTGATTAATGGTGATCCCGCCAAGAAAATTCCCGTTTTCGTCTTCCAGCAAGGTCACAGAAGTGGAGACCCACAATTCTGCTCCATTGCGATGATGCTGTTTCAATTCGCCCTGCCAGCGTTTTTTCGTGCGAAGGCTGGCACGAGCTTCGGATTGTTGGTCTTCGCCGAACTCAGTGCAACAAACCTCATCTATTAAACACCCCATGGCTTCGGTTTCTGTCAGTCCATAGAGGTCTTCAGCGGCCTTGTTCCACTGGATGATACGCAAAGCAGAATCAGTGGAAATAACCGCGCTTGAAATCCTGTTCGCAACAAGGGCAAAATAGCGCGAACAATTTTCTGTTAAAAGACCTTCGAAAGGTGATGCGAAAGCTGAGACAAGGACTGCGTTCCGCCCATTGAATTTTACAAGGCTTGAATTCACAGAGACGCTGATCGTTTGTCCGCTTTTGGGGAGGAGATGCCAACGGCCGGGGAAATGCCCAAAACGGCCGACCTGTTTCAAGGTTAAATAAAGGTTCGGGTGTTCATCGGCTGGGATGATATCACTGAGCTTCATTCGCTTCAGGGCAGGCAGGCTGTATTCCAGCTGAAGTTGGGCAGGTCGATTGGCTGCAAGGAACAATAATGACTCTAAGTCAAAAATCCACATTGGGGATGGCGACAGCCTCAGAGCAAGACGCAGCCTTTCGTCATCTTTTTTTATTTTCGCTTTTACGCGGGTGTGTGGTACGGTTTTCGTTGACACCATCCTGATTTTCTTTCATGTGGGTGCCATATTGTATAACCCCATACTGCAAAAGAGGGCGTTCACTGCCACAATTCTTCAAACTGGAATGTATTGAATTTGTTTGGAAGATTATACCGTATTGCCTGTTGCATAAACAGAAACCTGATTCCGACCCTTCTCCTTTGCTGTGTATAAAGCCTTGTCGGAATTTCGAATGAGGTCGTCGAGTGTTTGTTGGTCAGGGAAGTATTCGGCCACCCCAATGCTGATGGTGATGCCAACCACTCCGTTTCCAGTATCCAGTTTACAGGCGGCAACCTTTTCGCGGATTCTTTCTGCCACGATCAGAGCCTCATGCGTATTGCTTTTTGGAAGCAGGACGGTAAATTCTTCGCCGCCATAACGCGCAAGGATATCTGCTGACCGCAATTGTTCACGGGCAACCTGGGCGATGCGCCTCAAGACCTCATCCCCTACCTGATGCCCATAAATGTCATTGAATTTTTTGAAGTTATCAATATCGAACATGATGAGGGAGAGCGGCTGCCGGTACCTTTCCGCCACGGAACATTCATGCGTGGCGATCTCAAAAAAATAACGGCGGTTGTATGTTTCAGTCAGGCTATCGGTGCGGGAGATGCGCTGCTCGCGCTCAATGGCAGCCAGCAACACGCTATTGACCTCTTCGAGAGACTTTTTTGTCCGATGCAGGTCTTCTTCAGCTTGTTTACGGGCAGTGATGTTGCGATTGCTTCCGCGGATGCCGAGGTAACTGTTTTGATCATCAAACACAGGCTGGCAGACATGACCGATCCAGTGTACCCAGCCATCGGGTAGCACAATGCGGAATTCGACCTCACTGGACATCTTTGCCGTCAATTCAAAATGTCTGTGGTTATTGAATGTGGCAAGGTCATCAGGGTGGATGATACGTTCAAGCAATCTGTCGTCAGAAATGAATTCCTCCATGGTATGTCCGGTGACTTCTCTACAAGAGGGGGAAGAGTACAGGAATTTTCCATCAGGCGCACGCCAGAACTCCCAATCTGCTGTGTTATCGGCCACGATACGATGGCGCAACTCTTTTTCACGCAAGGCGTTCTCAGCCTGCTTGCGCTCGGTGATATCGTTCGCAAGGATCAACCGCGCTGCATTGCCGTTGAACAATGTATCATGCTGGGTGATCTCAACTTCGATCAACATTCCGTTCTTTTTTCGATGCTGCCAAACTCCAGAACGGTAATCCTGCAGGAAGGGATCGACCAAAGGTGCCCGCAGCATGGCCAGACTATCCACAGATTGCACCTCCAAAATCGTCATTCGCAGGAATTCATCACGCGAATACCCATAATGTGAAATGGCAGCATCGTTGACCTCAAGGAATTTGAGGGTGTTCAGATCGTAGACCCACATGGGGTGTGGATTATTTTGGAACATGAGGCGGTACTGGGCTTCCGATTCGTGCAAGGCATCTTCGGCCTGTTTTCGTTCTGTAATATCACGGATGGCTGCGATGTGGATTGGGCGTCCTTTCCACATCAAATGGCTGGCACTGATCTCCACCGGGAACACAACACCGTTCTTTTTGCGGTGCCAACGGACAGGAATATTCACCATTTTGGACTGCATGGCTTTGCGGGTGTTATCGGGTTCAGCCGAAAGATCCACGTTACGCATGCGAATCAGTTCTTCACGGGTATAGCCGTATATTTTTGTCGCTGCCGAATTCACTTCGAAGATCTGCCCGGTTTCGTTATCGATCAGGAAAATCGCATCGGATTCGGCTTCAAAGAGCTGGCGATATTTTTCCTCGCTTTCACGCAGGGCCTCTTCAAATGATTTTCTTTCAGAGAGGTCAACGTCAATACAATACAACTCCTTGCCAACACCTGAGATCTCAACGACCGTGTGGTTGGAATAGACTGAAACCCGCGAGCCGTCTTTGCGTTTTAGCGACAGTTCTTCAGATGGAATGGGCTGCATGGTCCCTATCATTTTTTTGACAGAGGCTTCGACATCGGCCCGCATTTCTTCAGGGATGATCAGGTCGAGCAGGTTCCTTCCAAGCGCTTCATCTTTTGTGTAACCGTAAATCTTCTCGCTGGCTTGATTCCACAACCGTACAGTTCCATCGGGGGCATATCCCTGCACAGCGATATTGGAGATTTTATCGAACAACAGCCTGAGTCTTTCTTCGCTCTGGTGCAAACCATGCTCAGTGCGCTTCCCTACTGTGATATCCCACGCCAGGTCGGCAAGTAAATACACCGATGCGATATCTGATTCATTATATTCCTCCACTTTATTTCCCACCCCCAAAATTGCTACAACGCTCCCGCCGCGTGTTACTGGGACGGATAACAATCGTGAGATGGGAGCATGCCCCGGTGGAAGGCCTTTGCGATGTTCAAGCCCTGGGTAATCGTTATAGATGACAGGGCCGCCAAATCGAACACAGTCCACCCATACGCCTGCTTCATCAATAGAGTAGTGAGACCATTTTCCCTCGGCAGTACACATGTTCTTCAAGGTGTTGGTCGACCAGTTTTGAAGTGAAAGGGTTTTTTGATCTGCTTCAACAAAATGAAAAAAGCCGATATTGCTTTGGGTCAACAATTCGGCTTCATCCAATGTTTTTTGGAGCAGGTCATCGAGAGAATGTGAGTGAGCGAATTCGCTGATTCGCAGACGTGAGCCAAGAATACGGCTTTCAAGGGTCTGGTCGGTTCTTAGGTGGACAATGACCAGGGCAGCTTCACGACCTTCATAAATGAGACTGCTGAAAGTTTGGTCGATGCTGATCAATTGTCCGCTCTTGCTGCGGAGATGCCATTCGCGTGGAGAATGCCCAATTTGTCGAGGCAGTTTCAGGTCGGCGTAAAGAGACGAGACTTCTTCCACAGGAAAGATATTTTCAAGCGAGATCCCCTCCAGTTCGGTTGGTTCGTATCCCAGCAGGGAATTTAGGGCTTGATTTACAGCCAGGATGGCAAACGACTCGCGATCATGAATCCAGACAGGTGTGGGGTGGTTACCGAACATTTTCCGAAACTCAGCCGAATCCCTGCCCTTTAGAATGTTTACTTTCTGTGGAGAATTTTTCAAGCTCATGATTGTGCCTTCCGAAAGTTGGGATACTTTACCAAACTAGAGAATAGATGGATTGGCAGACACAATTGCCCCAAAATATCGCCTCCCATCGCGCACAGCTTTTTATATAACTAGTTTAGCCCCTGCCATTGAGACGTCAAGTGACAAACGTTACTTCCTCTTTTGGGTCTGCAAAAGGCCGCTTTCGACACCATATTGCAGGATGAAATAATTCGACAACAAGGCCAGCCCGGCGACCATATAACTGGCTGGGTATGCCGCCACGGAAATGACATCCAGAACTGATTGAACAACAGGGGCGATGAAATCATAACCGCCAAGCCAATAAAAGGTATCCACGCTATCGGCCAGCGCAAAGAGGATCAGCCCCCACCACGGACGGCTCCATTGTCCGCGCCCGAAAAGGAGGGAAAGCCAGATCGCAGCCGAGCCTTCGGCAAGGTCGAAAACGGGATACAAAATGGAGACGAATAGAATGATCCACGCGGATTCTCCTCCCAGCCCGGCTTTGGCGGCTAATTGGGTAAGCAGGGCGGCAATCAGGAATGCCAGGCCCACCAATGCCAGATACAACAACCGTCCTTTGCGTTTTTGGGCGCTGTACACCAGACGAACCTGATAATAAAGGGACAATCCGAGATAAAAATACCCTGCCAGCCAGCAGACATCAATGAGACTAAATTCAGGATAAGGAAGATCTATGTAGATCGCGTCGTACACAAACCCGCTCAACTCACCTGCCACCCAAAACCACAGACCGATGGTAAAGGCCTGCCAGATTCGATGGGGTTGTTCGCCTGCATCAAATTGACGGACAACAAGCACACCTGCGATGGCGGCGCCCAACGCGGGAATTAAGATTAGCGTATCAAGAAGCTTGTCGTTCCAGTAAGCTGAAACTGATTCGGTAAGCGGCTCGGCATAGTAGGTCCACAGGATGAGGAGCAGGATGAAAAAAGAGACCGCCATGTAAAGACGGAGGATCGTTTTGGGTGAAAGGCGATTACCGCCAGTTTGGTTGGTAGATTCGCTCATGAGGTCATTCCGAAAATGCAGCTGGGATCAGGCGCTGAGATTGCAATAGCGCCCGTTCATCGGGGTGAATCTGTTCAAAGGTTTCGTTCAACAGACGCAGGGTGAGGTTACTACCAATGACAAAATTCATTTGCGCGCCCATCGCCATGAAAAGGGCGCGGTAGGCATGAGCGGCATCCATTAAGTACGGGAAGAAGTGCGTATCCAGCATGTTGCTGTCGGTTAAGGCAATTTTCCAGCGCCAGGGCTGGATCTGGCGATTCAATTCACGGTCCATGGTTTGCAGTAATTTTTGGCCGACCATCTCTTGATAGCGGCTGAGAATCCGAAAACTCCAATGCACAGCCCCGAGGCGCAGGATCGCACATTGATAACCCTGGGCAGTAGGTACAGGCAAATAGGTTGTGACTTTCCATGGAAAAATCCCCGCCTTCGGGAGTTCTGTTACGAATCCGCTGGCTGTTGAAAAAATTACATCAGACGCTTGCAATTCACCCTGCCAAAACAAAGCCAGCCCTTGCAGGTCATTGGATTCTACTTCCACCAAACCACTCCAGCGTGCCTGCTTCCATTTTTCAAGTTGGGCCTGCCAGATCACCGAATCGGGCATGGCAAGCTCATCGCCGATCTGAGACTCAAGCGCCAACAGCGTCAGGCGTCCAGCCACATCGGGCAATTGCAGGGCGCGGACATTGGCAATTTCATTTTGCACAGCAGAGAATTCGCCATGTGTAATGAAGGTTCCAAGTCCGTTTTCGAGCTGATAGGCTGCACTGGGCGAACCATTTGCAAAAAGAAGAATTACAGACTTACCAGAATGTAATTGTTTTTCGATCAAGCCGCTGGCATTTTGCCCGCGAAAAAAACTCTCCACTGCGTTCTGAGAGGTATCTTCGGGAAGTCTTTGTGCCTGATCAAAGAAATGTTTCATTCGAGAATAGAGGTAAAAAACAGGGGAAGGAGAATGGAAACAACTTTTGTTATTTTACTTGATTTCAACCCTGAACAAAGGTAACAAAAGCAAAATGAAAGTATGTGTCGTTTTACCTGATAAAGATGGCAGAAAACATGACCGTTGCAATGTATCAAGTACACTATAATTTATAAAAAGGAAAAAAACACTCATGACAACTCTTGCACCCACACTTTCCATTCGGTATTTTCCACGCACGGCCACATGGCTGCGCGACCTGCTGCTTATCGTTTTCGGTTCCCTGTTCGTGGCGGCGCTGGCACAGGTTGAAATTCCACTGCCATTTACGCCTGTGCCGATCACCGGCCAGACCTTTGGCGTGCTGATCATCGGCGCAGCCCTGGGATCAAGGCGCGGTGCCATGTCGCTGGCTCTGTATCTTGCCGAAGGAATCGTTGGCCTGCCCTTCTTTGCTGGCGGCGCCCATGGATTAAGCGTCGTCGTTGGCGCGACAGGCGGATATTTAATCGGCTTCATCGCTGCTGCGTACATCATTGGCCTGCTGGCAGAGCGCGGCCTGGAACGAAATGCGCGCACTTCCTTCATTCCGTTTTTGGTGGGCACAACCATCATCTACGCATTTGGCATCACCTGGCTGTCCATTCTGCTGGGAAGTTTCAGCAAAGCGGTCGCATTGGGCATGGTCCCGTTTTTGATCGGAGATGTGATCAAACTTCTGGCGGCTGCCGTGGCTCTGCCTGCGGCATGGAAGATCGTGAAGTAATTAAGTTAAATAAAAAGAAGAAAGAGGAAAGAACAGCTTTCCTCTTTCTTCTTTGCTTGTTCAAGCAAACTATCTCAACCCTTCAAACAAATCCGTCTCCAATCCCCTGCCGCCGTTGACCAAACTGAATACCCGATAAAACGCACCCTGCATGGCAAGGACCGCTGCCGCGGCATCCGCGTCCATTTCTGCGAGCGCGCCAAGTGTAGGCAATTGACTCTGATGGCATTGAATGGCCTTCCATGCCGCATTGCAATGCGCTGACATTTCGATGCGCGTGGTGATCATCCATTCCTTCCAGGCGATCTCGCCGCGGATCTGGTCATCAACAGGGAAGGTCATATCGCCCATGAAAGGCGCGATCAGATTGATAAAGTTTTCGCCATCCACCATGTAATACAGTTTCGACACCCGATGAGGTGGCAGATTCTCTGCATCAACATAGCTTGCATCTGCGGCACAAACGATGGCGGCGGAGGTGAATTGTCCAACGGCAATATGATCGGGATGGCCGTAATTTCCATCGGGAGGAAAGGTCACCATGACCTGCGGTTTGATTCTGCGGATGTGTGTGACGATGCGGCCAATGGCTTCGGCATGGTCGGCCTTGTCCACACTGCCATCAATGTAATTAAGAAAGTGCAGACTCTTCATTCCGAGTTCATGGACAGCGTTGGATAATTCCTTTTCACGGAGTTGGCCGAGTCTTTCTGGACCTGGATTCTGCTCTTCGGAACCGAACCAGCCCACCTCGCCGCGTGAAGCGCAAACAAGGTGTGTATCCACTCCTTCGGCAGAATACTTTGCCAGTGTGCCGCCCATGCCCATCGATTCGTCATCGGGGTGTGCAAAAACGGCAAGTAATTTTAGTTGTTCCATTTGGACTCCTGATTCAATAAAAATTCCCGCAACATGTGCGGGATTGGGGAGTTATTTTGCAGCGACTTTTTGAAGCGTTTCAGGGGTGAGATTGAAAGCCTTCGCAAGCCCTGCGACGTATCGTGCGCCCTTGGGCTTGATGCGCCACAAACCAAAATCTGCCATCTTGAACAGCGGTTCTGATTCGGGGAAGGCTTCGATGTACATTTTCTTCACGGGGGCGTAACCGGGTTCGCCGTTTTCCATAAATTCCGCCGAAGCGCGGATGGATAAACGCGCCAGTGTCTGCGGGTCGGCACGGCCGTCATCGGTTTCGGAAATAAGCAGGCTGACTTGCTTATTCTTTTGCATATCCACTGTATGCTGGGCAAGACGGCTGACATGTACATAAAACGCCGAGTAATCGTGGGCGGCCACGTAGGCTACCATCGAAACACGCGGTTCCTCATCGCGGATCGTGCCGAGGGCTGCAATGCGGGTTGTGGAGAGAATACGAACAAGTAGTTTTTCTGATTGAACGTCCATGATGATTTATCCACCTGAGGGAGGGTTATCTAATCGTACGCCATGACCGCGTACGGAATCGATATATTGATGAGTTGGGTCGAGCGAAGCAAGGCGGTCGCGCAGACGACGGATGAGCGCATCCAACGCCTGATCGGAAACCCCCGCCATTTGGTCTTCGCCCCACACAGTGGCGACAAGGTCAGTGCGGCTGATGACCTGTCCCTGGTTTTCGTACAAAAGCCACAACAACTTGAATTGCTGCGCTGAAAGCGGCGGCGTCACCTGTTGCTGGTTCACCCACACGCGGCGCGATTTGTTGTCCATCATCAGGCGCCCGGGGCGGGCTCCGCTTTCGGCGAGGGGCATGGTGGCATCTGAAGTGAGGAAGAGAAATTGCTGGGCAATGGCGATCCCAAGCAGGTCACCATCTTGCAGCATGACGGGGCCGGTTAATTCAACGCCGTTATGATTGGTGCCATTTTTGCTGCCAAGGTCTTCAACGGTCACACCTTCTGTGGTGGGCGTGATGCGCGCGTGAAAACGCGAGACCTGGCGGTCCTGCACGTTGATATCGCAGGTGGGGTCGCGCCCAACCATCAAGGCGCGGCTCAACGACCAGCGTTGTCCTTTCAGCGGGCCTTCCTGTGCCACCAGAATGGGAAATTCATCTTCATGATCCATGATTTTGACCTCAACTAGGCATATTGCAAAAATAAAATTTGCTGTGCGGCATCCACAACACGAACACTTGTAAAGTCATTCGTATCATTTGGGAGTTGTATTTATTTTAATGGTTTCCGACTTTGGGAAAGTCCTGGATTGCCATGTCTGCACAGTACTATATAACAACAAAGACGTTTATAATATAGCAGAAAAGTGTAATTCTGTGGATACTGCTTTTCTTTTTTTATGGTCTTGATATACGCAGGTGATATACGCCGAAACCATCACACTGCCATGACCAAAGCATAAACCCAGAGACACACGCTTCCCACAAAGGAGAAGATTTGCCCCAGTCGCTTCAAAATGGGGAGGTTCTGCGTGACCGCTACATGATCCGTGAACAGATCGGACAGGGCGGTACAGGCAGTATTTATCTTGCCGAGGACAATCGTCTTGAAGGCAGGTTGTGTGCAATCAAGGAAGTTGAACACAACCGCACCCTCCCTACACAATTTCTAGAACAAGCCCGCGAACAATTCTTTCGTGAGGCATCTGTTCTTGCACGCCTTGACCACCCGAACCTGCCCAAGGTTTCAGATTTCTTCTCCGAAGGCCCGCGCGATTACCTTGTGATGGATTATGTGCCCGGCAAAGACCTGCGCGAACGCATGCTGGATGCGCGCCGCAACAAGGCCTTCCTCTCTGAAAATGAAGTATTGCGTTGGGCGGTGCAAATTTCAGATGCGTTGAATTACCTGCACCAGCAAGAACCGCCCATCATTCATCGTGATATCAAACCCAGCAACCTCAAGATCACCCCCAGCGGATTGATCAAGCTGGTCGATTTTGGCCTCGTAAAGATCCTCGCACCCAATGAAGTGACCATCACCATCATTCAGGGACAGGGCACCGCGCTGTACACGCCGCTGGAGCAATACGGCGGAGATGATTCACATACCGATATCCGTGCGGATATTTTTTCGTTTGGCGCCACACTCTACCACCTCGTAACGAACGAACCACCCACCGAAGCACGGAAACGCTTCCTCAATAGCCGCAGCCTGACACCGCCTCGAGAAATCAACCCAACCCTCAGCAGCCGCGTGGAAAAAGCCATCCTGTGGGCCATGTCGCTACACCCTGATGACCGCCCGAAGGATGTCATTGAATTCCGTGAAGCCCTGCTGGGGAAAAAAGAAGCGCCTGACCATATAACCTCCAGCCGCTCGAGTTTTGAAATTCCCTCTTTTTCGTTATTCCCGCAAGAGCAACTGGCCACCTACACTGCCATGGGGTTATTTGTGTTGGGTTTGATCGTAACGATATTAAGATAGCCCACAAACTGGGTTCGCTTTACTTTCCATCCAAATCAGGCGGGGACTTATTCCATTTCTTCTGTGGCGGCGCTTTTTTCGATCATCCTGCAAAATGAGCAAAAATCGGGGGTCGTGGTGGGTTGACCGCATTTCGGGCAGGTGTGGACATTTTTGAACGATTCGTTCTTTTCGATGAACAAATTCCCGCTTTTTTTCGCTTCGAGAAAACTCAAGTAGAAAGTCAGCTTGGCCCCGGGGCGTGCGGTCTCCAAAAGATTCAGTGACTCTTTGTAGAAAATGGACTGCGACCCTTCGGCAAAAGGACATTCTTCATAAATGTATTCGATACCCCGCGCAATGGCGTAGGCGGTCATTTCGCGTTCGTAAAAACGACACAACGGCTTGACCTTGCGTGCCAGCCCATCTGAACCAGGCAGGACGGGTCCCTGCCGCAAGAGATAGTCACTGGCCCAGTGCAGGGTGTTGCCAAATAAAACGGCGGCTTCATCATCCAGGTTGTGCCCAGTGGCGAGGACATCATAGCCGAGATCACGCGCCACGCGATTCATTTCGTGGCGTTTGGCGAGCCCGCACACGGCACACGGCCTTCCATAGCCACGGTGACTGTTTTGAGCCAGCACAGGAATGGATTGGCCGTATTCCTTTTCAATGTCCACCACATGCAGTTTGAGGTTGTTGCGCTGGGCGAATTCCTCCGACAACCGCTGGGATTCGTGTGAGTAGTTGATGCCACCGTCAATGCCGAGGCCAAGGTACAGGCCATCGGCTTGATACCCGAGGCGCACAAGAATATCCCACAGCGAGAGCGAATCCTTGCCGCCTGAAACCGCCACGAGGATCTTTTCATCGCGGCTGAACATTTCATATTTTTTGATGAAGCGTTCGGTTTGCTCAGGCACCCATTCGAGGTAATGATCCTTGCACAAAGCCAGTTTGTGCTGGCGCATTTGAACAGCGGCTTTTTCACCGCATTTTTTACATTTCATCGTCAACCACCCGAAATGACCGCAATGAGTTTGATCTCATCGCCGGGGCGCAGAATTTCGTCGTCGGTGAGCAGGTCGCCGTTCCGCGTGGCAATGACCGACTCGGGGACAATGTTGTTCTTCTTCAAGGCATCCACCAGCGCCATACCCGCCTTCACTTCGTACACTTTGTTTCGCAGAATCAATTTCGCAATCATTTGGCTCATAAAACGATTTTATCACGCGAAGCATTCCCCACTTCCAATTCCTTGACATTCATTCTTCGATGCCGTAGCATATTAACATGCGAATCGGAATGATGGTTGACAGTTACAAGCCGTATGTAAGCGGCATTACAAATTATGTCGAGGTCAATAAAAAGTACCTCGAACAGGCGGGGCACGAAGTGTACGTCTTCACGTTTGGCGATCTGGAACATCAGCCAGATGAACCGCGTGTGATCTACAGCAAGGGCCTGCCGCTCTCGGATTCTGGCTTTTATTTATCCACGCGCTACTCGCGGACGGCGAAGCAATTACTGCAAACCATGGACGTGGTGCATGTGCATCATCCGTTTTTGAGCGGAAGGCTGGCGCTGCGTTACTGTCGTCTGCTGAAGATCCCCATTGTGTACACCAACCATACACGCTACGACCTGTATGCACAGACCTACCTGCCGATCATGCCTGAAGAGATGAGCCAGGGAATTTTGCAAGCCTACCTGCCCTCCTTCTGCAATGCAGTGGACCTCGTGGTTGCGCCTTCAGCGGGAATGGAAAAAGTGCTGCGTCAACTCAATGTGGAAAGCAAAGTGGAAGTGGTGCCCAACGGCGTGGACTTAAAGAATTTCCAGAATGCCAATCCGCTTGCACGGGCTGAGCTTGGATACAAACCCGATGACATTCTGTTGGTGTACGCGGGGCGCATTGCGCTGGAAAAGAATCTGCCTTTCCTGCTTAAATCATTTGCGGGGGTTGCGCAAGCCATCCCCAACGCACAACTGCTGCTTATTGGAAGCGGCATCCAGCCGTACGAAGAAGAGATCCGCAATCTCATCGAAGAGATGAATCTGACCCGTAGAGTCCGCATGGTGGGCCGAGTGGCCTACGAAAAACTTCCAGCCTATCTCGCCATGTGCGATGCCTTTGTGACGGCTTCGGTGACAGAGGTGCATCCGCTTTCGGTGATCGAAGCAATGGGCGCGGGACTGCCCGTGATGGGGATTCATTCGGTGGGTGTTGGGGATACGGTGGTGGATGGGGTGACGGGCCTGCTTGCGACTCATGACCTGCCTGCTTACACTGCCAAACTCACCCGCCTCTGCCTTGACCCGAACCTGCGTACACAACTCAGCGACTCAGCGCGAAAGGCATCTTCGGCCTACGCCATCGAGCGGACCACGGACATGATGCTCAAACATTATGAAAGACTGGTGCGTGAGTCACATCCGCGCAAGGGACATTGGTCGGTGCGCCTGCGCAAATTGCTGGAGCGGATCACGCAATGACGAAGCACAATCAGGAGATCGGTGCATGGGGCGAGGGCGTTGCCGCCGAGTGGCTCGCTGCACATGGACGCGAGGTTGTTGCCAGAAATATCCGCACGCCATACGGCGAAATTGACATTGTCGCCAGACAGGGCGATGTGACGCTTTTCGTCGAAGTGAAGACGCTCACCTCCAGCGCCAATTTTTTTCCCGAAGCACAGATCACAGCGCGAAAGCGTGAACACATGCTCAACGCCGCCCAGCATTACTGCGCCGAACATGAAATTGACCATTGGCAAATTGATGTGATTGCAGTGGAAGGCAAGCCAGGCTCAAACCCAGTGGTGACTCATTTTGAGAATGTAGTGGGGTGAGGGGGGGGTAGTTGGCGGTAATCAGTTGTCAGTGGTCAGTGGTCAGTGGGTGGTTGACAGCGATTGGGTTAGAGCAAAAAAACACACAGACGAATTGATTTTCTTTCATCTTTCATCCCTTTTCTTCCTCTTCCTCATCTCCTCGGCTACTTCCATTGAATTCACATCGCCCCGCCCTTCCAACTCGCGGATGATGTTGG
>DAOQID010000086.1:16358-18197 GCA_035339375.1 Anaerolineales bacterium
GCTACTTCCATTGAATTCACATCGCCCCGCCCTTCCAACTCGCGGATGATGTTGGCGTGGTCTTCGTCGTTGCGGTTCTGGCTGAGTTTATACCCTGCATCCATGCGGGTGACATCCACGGCAAAGCCGACAGTGCCGTTCATTTCCTTTTTTACAAAATCCTGCGGCAGGGATTCGAGCCGATAATTTGAATCCGCTTCGTGTTGACGTACCAAACGGCCAAGCAGGGAATACAACTCGTCCCCTTCCACCATCCGCACTTTGCCGTAGACATGCACCATCATGTAATTCCACGTCGGCACATTGACATGGTTGTACCAGCGCGGCGAAATGTAGGTGTGCGCGCCTTGAAAGATCAACAGCACTTCCTGCCCACCGAACGATTTCCACTGCGGATTGGCCTTCGACATGTGGCTGTAAATGGTCAGCCCATCATTTTCGGTCTGGGTAATTTCCACGGGCAGGTGCGTAGCAATGGGCTTTTCGCCATCAAAGGTGACAAGGGCGGGAAAGTTGTTTTGCTTGAGAAATTCGACGATCAATTCACGATCTTCTTCGCGGTAAAGTTTTGGAATGTGCATGGGATTATCTTCTCTGTTTCAACCATTCGATCTTTGCAAGTTCAGTAACATCTTGGAATTCTGGATCCCCAGTCATAATGATGCCATCAAGTTTCTGCGCAGCAATCACTACAAACGCATCGGCATACGAAAGTGGATAATTTGCCTTAATATGTGCAGCGGCAAGAACAGTTTGGTTATCCGCTGGCAGGATTTCGATTGGCATCCGTTGAATTAATGCCAAAGTATCCTGAGCCTTGGAAAGGCCATATTTTCTCTCAGTTGTGTAAATGACCTCACCAAGATTGATGATCGAGAGATACGCGCGGGCTTTTCCAACTTCAACATCTTGAAGTATCGTTTCCACCCTCTCAGCTCCTGGTTCATTCTCCAGATATGCCATGAATGCGAAGGCATCCAATATGTAGTCTATTGTTTTACTCATTGGCGAGCCTTGCATCCCGCTTTTTCTCGAGTTTCCGATCCTTTTTCAAGTCAGTGGAGGCAGAAGAAGCTCCAGCCAGGAAACCTCTTCCCTGTTTAACAGGGTACTTGGCTGCAGGGATGATTGCCAATACGCCGCCATAATCTACGATCACCACTTCAGAACCAGCATGAAGGTTGTATTTTTTTCGCAATTCAGCAGGGATTACCACCCAGCCTTTATTTGAAATCGTCAGTACCATACCACGCTCCTTGTTATACCTTTACGCAAGAAAGTATAACACAGCTACATTACGAAATTACACTTGCCCGCTTGAGATTTTGGAATGTGCATGGGATTTTTTGACTGGGGCAAGTATCGCACGGATTTTTTCAGGCTGCTGCAAGGCGGGGAACGATTTCAGGTCAGGTATACTTGGGCATCATAGAGGAGAAATGCACCTTGTTCGAGCAAACCTTCAAAAACATTGACGATAAGCTTTGGAAAGATGCGGGCTGTTCAACCCCCTCCGCCACCCCCTCCGCCCTAGCGGGCACCTCCCCCAAATACGACGGTACTTCTGTCGTATTTGGGGGAGGACGGGTGGGGGCGTTTTAGCAAGCTTTCAAGAGCATTTACGATAAACTATAGAAAGAGGTGGGTTATTCAACTGCCTCCACCTATCAGGCTGGATAATCAAACCCAACAAGGAGGATGCCATGCGGAGGGTTTTTATACGAAGTATCCTGTTATTGATGTGTATCCTCTTCAGCGCATGTCAACCCGTTGAGTTTGGCTACTCTCCGCCCATCATTGTGCCCGTCAGGGTTTCGATCAACACCGCTGGGGAAATCG
>DAOQID010000087.1:0-1354 GCA_035339375.1 Anaerolineales bacterium
CCAAAAAACTACTTCAAATTCTTATCCAAAAAGTCAATCACCAGTTTCAAGTTCTCGGCTGTTTCAAACTGAGAGCCGCCATGCCCCGCGCCTTCGAGTGAAACGTAGGTCACGTTATCCGCGCCGATCACCGCGCTGAGCGCATCTGCAAGATTCTTGTTTTGAATGGGCGGAATATTGCAATCGGCTGTGCCGTTTTCAATGAAGAAAGGCGCATCGTCCGCAGTGATGTAATTCATCGGGTTGGTGGTTGCAACCAGATCAGGCACGGTTTGAATTTCCGCGCCGACCAGTTTTGATTCGGGAGAATTGGCGGCATTATGACTCTGTTCGCAGCTTGTCCCCGCAAACTGTTCGTCCATTTTCAAGAAGTCGATCGGGCCAAACCAATCCACCACCGCCTGCACACAACTCGACTGCTCCGCATTCCCGAGGTCTGCGCCTTCCAATTCTTCCACACCACAGGTCGTGCCAAGCAGCGACACCAAATTCCCGCCCGCAGAAGCGCCCCACGCCGCAAACTTATCGGGGTTGAGGTTGTACTTCTCTGCATTCGCGCGCAAAAAGCGGACAGATGCCTTTGCATCATGAATCTGCGAAGGATACTGCGCCTCTGCACTTAACCGATAGTTGATACTCGCCACAGCATAGCCAGCAGCGAGAAGTTGATCCACACCCGTCAGCCCCGCACCATCGGCTTTATCACCGAACATAAACCCGCCGCCATGAACCATAATGACAACTGGGAAAGGTCCACTGCCCTCGGGAATATACAGATCCAGCTTCTGCGCATCAGACTGGGTTGCATAAGCGAGGTCTGCATAAGTTGGGTCAACGGAAGCAAAACTAGCAGAACCGCCCGGCATCACCGACAACCCACTGCACCCCGTGGCAACGAGCACAACAACCAGCGCCAGCACAGCCAGCGCGATCTTCGAAACAGAACTTACAAAATTAGATTTCATTGGTGTCTCCATTTACAAAATGATTGATCGAACTCCCCCAGTATCACAAAGACTTGTCAAGAAATCCTGAAGATGACCTGTTTGTATTCTTGAGATTTCCTTGAGAATGATATGCTATGATGACTCGATACGAGGTAGAAAATGTCACAAAGAATTCTTGTTGTAGATGATGACCGTTCCATCGTAAAAGTGATCTGCTCATACCTGGAACAATCTGGTTATCAAACCCTTGCCGCCTACGATGGCGAAATGGCGCTGCACCAGATCCGCCGCGAACGCCCCGATCTGGTGATCCTCGACCTGATGATGCCAAACCGTGACGGTTGGGAAGTCACCCAAATTGTCCGCGCAGATAAAGCGCTTGCGCCCACCCCCATCATCATGCTCAC
>DAOQID010000087.1:1454-17829 GCA_035339375.1 Anaerolineales bacterium
TTCAATTTACTCGAAGCATTTCTGTCCAACCCCGGTTACACACTCACCCGCGATGACCTGCTCGAGAAATCAATGGGCTACGCCTACGAAGGCATGGGACGCGCACTCGACACACACATCCGCAATTTGCGCCGCAAGATCGAGCCCGATCCTGACAACCCGACCTACATTCAAACTGTCTATGGCGTTGGCTATCGTTTGACAGGAGATAAATAATGAAGCGATTATGGGTGCGCCTCAGTTTGATGATCAGCGGGGTGTTGTTTTTTATGTTCTTCATGCAGTTCCTGGTGATCACATTGGAACAGAGTGGAATGCGATCCGACCTCGACGGCCCGCCTGATGCGCCGCCCGCCGAAATTCAAGGCCGCCTGATCGAGTTCATGGCTTTTTCAATTGCAGTCGGGCTTGGAGGAGGTGTGGTCATTGCGCGTGTGATCAGCACGCCGATCAACGGGCTTGTGAATGCCGCGCATCAGATCGGCAAGGGCGAACTCTCCACACGCGTACCCGCCCGCGGCAGCCAGGAAATGATCGAGCTTTCAGAAACCTTCAACAAAATGGCGGCTGATCTGCAACATGCAGAAACATTGCGTAACAACTTAATGGCTGATGTCTCGCACGAACTACGCACACCGCTCACCGTGATGGAAGGCAATTTGCGCGCCGTGCTCGATCATGTGTATCCGCTCGATGAAACGGTGATCGCGAATCTTTACAGTCAAACCCATCATCTGATTCGGCTGGTCAACGATCTGCGCGAGTTGTCACTCGCCGAGTCGGGTCATTTGAAGTTGGAAAAAATCCCCACCGATATCCAGGCGCTCATCGCTGAAACACTTCAGGCGATCGAACCTCTCTCAGTTGAAAAAAATATCAAAATGGAAAACGAAGCAGTTCCAACGTCTGATGTGACCGTGGATCCATTTCGAATTCGGCAGGCGCTGTTTAATCTGCTATCCAACGCCTTGCGGCACACCCCTGATGGCGGGACGATTTCGATCAAAACAACAAGCGATGATCATGCGATCACGATTTCGATTCAGGACACAGGCGACGGTCTGACGACCGATGAGCTTGCTTCTGTTTTCAATCGCTTTTATCGCGCCGATAGATCGCGCTCACGCGAAACAGGCGGCAGCGGATTGGGGCTGGCCATTGTCAAAGCGATCATCGAATCGCATGGCGGCAGTGTGCAGGCACAAAGTAATGGAAAGGGTACAGGCAGCGTCTTTTCAATCTGCATTCCAAAATAATTTTTATTTTTTACATTGACCGCTATGCCAACCTCACGTAAAATCGCTGACACAAATTATATATAATTTAAAGGAACTGACATGAGCAAATATCGCGTTTTTTACTGGAAGGAAATTCCTGCTTCCATCATCGTAGAAGGAGATGGCCGCACCATCAAAAAGCAACTCTCACAAAAGGTGCAGAACAAGATCGATGCCTATGCCATGGTGGTTGGGTTAACCTCCACTGAAGATTACAGCGCGCAATACAAGCGCGGGGCCTGGGTCGAACGCGAAGGCGCACCTGAAGATGTGGCCGAAGCACTTCTGGCGGAACTGGAAGCAGAAGCAGCAAAGGTAGAAATTCCCAAGCGGGAAAAAACTTCGGAGTAATGACCGTGGACGATAGCCGCTGATCGTGGTCGGTCGTCCGCCGTCTATTGTCAATATTATGAACAAACACAACATCATTTTGCAACCCTCTGGCCGCCGTGGTCAGGTCGAAGAAGGCATGTCCGTCCGTTCGGCAGCCCGTGAACTGGGTGTGGAGATCGAATCGATCTGTGCCGAAAATGCCACCTGCGGAAAGTGCATGGTCTTGATCGAAGAAGGCCGCTTTGAAAAATACAACATAGATTCGAAGCGTGATAACGTATCCCCTGTTACTACGGAGGAACGTGCATATCTTGAGCGCAGACCCAAACTATTGAAAGACAAGGGCTGGGAGATCGGTCAGGTGAGGCTTTCATGTCAGGCCAAGGTCTGCGGCGATGTGCTGATCAACGTGCCTGAAGAAAGCCGCGGAAATAAGCAGATCGTCCGCAAGAGCGCAAGCAGCCGCGAGATCGAGGTCAAACCTGCGATCCGTAAATATCTGGTTTCCATGAGCCCGCCCACGCTGGAGCGCCCCATAGCCGATTGGGAGCGCCTCGCCAAAGGACTCGAAACCTCCATGGCATTGGTTCGCGGCACAGAAGAAAAACTCCCCCGCTGGCACGAATTGCAAATTGATTACCACTGCCTGAAAACCCTCTCCCCCACCCTGCGCGCCGCAAAATGGAATGTCACGGTTTCGGTCTGGCAGGATAAGGAAGTGATCGAAGTGCAGCCTGGATATGTGGAAGACAGCTACGGCGCCGCTGTGGATATCGGCTCAACAACGGTGGCCTTGTACCTGTGCAATTTGCGCACAGGCGAAATGCTCGCTGCTGAATCCGAAATGAATCCGCAGATCGTGTACGGCGAAGATGTGATGTCGCGCATTCAATACACCATCGAACACAAGGATGGCCTGGAAAAACTACACAAGGCCATCATCTCCACTCTGAACAAGTTATTAAAGCAGGCAGCCAAAACCGCAAAAATCAAAACCGAGGAAATTCTGGAAATGGTTCTGGTGGGAAATTCCACCATGCACCATATTTTGTTGAACCTGCACCCGAAGGATTTGGGGCTGGCGCCATTTGTCCCTGCCATTCACAAATCCATGGACATCAAGGCGCGTGAGTTGGGTCTGCACATCAATTCATCGGGCAATATCCATGTGCTGCCCACCATTGCCTCCTTTGTCGGCGCCGATACCAGCGCCATGATCGTGGCAGAGGAACCGCACAAACAGGATGAAAACTGGCTGTTGATCGACGTCGGCACCAACGCCGAATTGGTGCTTGGAAATCGCAAGCGGCTGGTCTGCACCTCCACCCCCACAGGCCCTGCACTTGAAGGTGCTCATGTGGAGTATGGAATGCGGGCTGCGCCTGGCGCAATTGAGCGCGTCCATATTGACGAGAAGACACTTGAACCAAAATACAAAGTCATCGGCGTGGATGGTTGGAACACGGAACATGCCGAGTTCAAGGGGCACGTGAAGGGAATCTGCGGCTCAGCGATCATCGACTCGGTGGCAGAGTTGTTCCGGGCAGGCATTGTTGATTCTCGCGGCAAGTTCAAGAAAGGGTTAAATTCGAATCGGATCCGAGAGGGAGAAAGCGGCTGGGAGTATGTGATCGCCTGGGCTGAGGAAACTTCCATTGGCCGCGACATCCCCATGACCCAGCAGGATGTGCGCCAGATTCAACTGGCAAAGGCAGCTTTGTTCACCGCGGCACGGACATTATTAAAACGCAGCGGGATGCAATCTCCTGATAAAATAATCCTCGCTGGCGGCTTTGGAAGTTACATTGACAAAGAGAAAGCCATGCTGATCGGGCTCATCCCCGATTGCGACCTGGAAAATGTGTATGCAGTTGGAAATGCCGCTGGCGATGGCGCACGCATTGCATTGTTGAATGTTGAAAAGCGCAACGAGATCGATGGTGTAACCCGCAAAGTAGATCGCTTTGAACTGCCCACCGATCCTGAATTCCAAAATAATTTCATGCTTGCGACAAGCTTCCCGCACATGAGCGAGCCGTTCGAACACATTGCACATTTGATCCCCAATCGTGTGGCGGACCCGATGGCGAAAAATTTCATAAAATAATTTTTTTCACCACCAAGGAGACGAAGGGTCACAAAGGAAAAGATCTAATACCTTTGTGACCTTTGTGTCCCTTCGTGGAAACAAGGAGAGCAGGTATGAATAAGTTTTTGGAACGATTGAACAGCGGGGAAATACTTGTTGCGGATGGAGCAACAGGTTCGAATCTACAAAAGATGGGCCTCAAGCCTGGCAAGCCACCCGAGGATCTGATCATTGATGACCCTGACACGATTCTCAAACTTGCTTCTTCCTTCGCACAGGCAGGCTCGGATATTATCTTGACCTGCACCTTTGGCGGCACACGCATGCGGATGAAAGATTCGAAATATCAGGACCGCACTCCGGAAGTGAACATCCGCGCAGCAGAGATCGCCCGCAAGGCGGCCTCTCTTAACGGAGGGCTGGTCGCTGGTTCAATGGGCCCGATCGGCGCTTTGGTCAAACCCTACGGCCCCGTGGATGCGGACGATGTAAAAGCAACCTTTGCCGAACAAGCCAAGGCCCTCGCAGATGGCGGTGTGGACCTGTTATTGATCGAAACGATGTTCTCTTTTGAAGAGACCACTGCTGCCTTCGAAGGAGCACGCTCTACAACAGACCTCCCCATTGTGATCTCATTCAGCTACGACCGCGGCACGCGCACCATGATGGGCGTAAAACCCAAAGACGTAATGAAGCGCTATTCCGAAATGGGAGCAACCCTCATCGGCGCCAACTGTGGAACCACGTTGGAAAACATGGAAGCGGTGATCAAGGAATATGCGGCCACCAATTCAAATATCCCTCTGTGGGTCAAACCCAATGCAGGCGTTCCACACATGGATATTGAGACCGAACAAGGTGTGTATGATATGGGTCCTGAAGACATGGCCGCCTTCTCAAAGAAATATGTTGAGCTGGGAGCCAAAGTGGTCGGCGGTTGTTGTGGGAATACCCCAGAACATATCGCTGCAATCGTGAAGGCTGTAAAGAATTAGTAACAACAAAAAATAGACAGGAATCAGGTACGGATTATGAGTTGCGGTACACGGAATTCATAATCCGTATTTTGTAAAAGGATGCAACCATGCGTGAAAAAATCTTAGAGTTGTTGTCAGGGAAACAAGTCAATACCCAGCCTGTTTTTAGCGGGCTGATCCACATCACCGCTGAGGGGTTGCAGCATGAAGGGCTGATCTTCCACGAAATTCACAAAGACGCGGCAAAAATGGCAAAGGCCGCCGCCAGCACATTCAAGCTGACCGGGATTCCTTCCGCCGCTTTGCCGTTGGATCTGTGTGCGCCCGCTGAAATGATGGGTGCTGAATTGAATTACTATGAAAACATGGAGTATCAGTTCCCGCAGGTGAAGAAAGCATTGGTTGAATCAGCCAGAGATATCAAGGCGGTTCAATTTGGTGCTGGGCGGTTAGAGCTCATTTGTGAGGCGATCAGTCTGGTAAAGAATGATATTGGCGGAGAGGCGGTCATCTCAGGTTTGATCCCTGGGCCATATACCCTGCTGCTGTACGTATGCAATCCTGCCAACATGTTCATGGAAATGAAAAAAGAGCCGCAGGTCGTACGGGATGCCCTCACCCATCTTGCTTCCTTCCTTGCAAAAGTTGGGCAGGCCTACCTCAATGCAGGCGCCGACTTTATCACCATTCACGAGATGGGCGGGTCACCGGGTTTCATTGGCCCTGCCAGGTTTGAGCAATTCATCCTGCCTGCACTGAAAGACCTGCATGCAAACCTTCCTGCGCCGAAGGTATTATCCGTATGTGGAAAAACGGATGCCGCCATGCATTTACTGGCCCAAACAGGTGCGGATGCCATTTCGGTCGATCAGTTGAATCATCTTGCCGCATCGCGTTCCGTTTTGCAGGATATGCTTTTGTTTGGCAATATTGACCCTGTTGAGACTCTCTGGCAGGGAGATCCTGCCAAAGTTGCTGAGTCAGTTGTCGGTGCGAAAGAGGCGGGAGTGAATGCCATCTGGCCAGGTTGTGACCTTGTCCCGCAAACACCGTTGGCAAATCTCCAATCAATGAAAAGCGCCTGACGGATTTCGTCAGGCGCTTTTTTTATCATCTTGGTTTAGCGTGGAATGTAAAGTTGATAAGTAAGTTTCGTACGGTTACACAACTCTGCAAAAATACTACAGGTGGAGTTGGGGCCATCGGGCACGGGTGTGGCTTTTTCCTCCACATCGCCGCTCTTCATGTAACAGCCTAAAAGTTCAGTGCCTGAAGCCTGAAAACCGAGAGGCACTCGGCAGGTATTATCCAGTGCCGAAAGTTCCTTGAGGGGATAATTGGGGTCATCGGTATTGGCTGCGCCTGCCTGCTCAGGAGTGTAGTGATCGTGATAATTCATTTTGGATGGGTCAAGCCCGTTGGCGTTTGAAATCACACTCCACATGAAGGCTTCCTTCCCATTGTCTTTAAACATCCAGCGTGCGAAGGCAATTTCCACTGCTGGCAATTCGCCATCTGTAGCCTGGCGCACCCAGAGAAAATCGGGGTCGTTTTCCGGGTAGATCCCTTTGTTTAGGTCGAAAATGATGGCCTCAAATCCGTCATCGCCGAATGAATCAGGGCGGTTGATCACACCGCCGCCAACATTGCTGTTGAGATCGAGATACGCGGCTACATTATCGGCGGTAAATTCAGTTGAATAGGGCGGGCGGGTGGTCAATAACAATTCAGCGCGGCCATCGGCATTACGGTCGATTTCGATCCCGTAGGAGCCGTTCAGCGTTTGGGTGGAAGCATCGAGCCCCACCATTGAAATTTTCACATAAAAGAAGTTCTCATCACTGTTGATCGAGAAATTCACGATATCAAGGTCTGGCAGGTAATTCATATCCACAGCGGTGAATGGACGTTCGAAGCGATTTCTAAAATACTCATCTCCTGTCTTGACCTTTTTGGTGTCAAAGAACAGGGAATTCTCGTTATCATGAGCGGTGGCACGATCACTCGTCCCTGCCGATGGAATGACTACATGGGTCACAGGCGGGGCAGCTATAAAAGTTGCCTCGGTTGGAGGCACGACAACACCAGCAGTAACAACCGCCGCTGCGCTTGCAATGGCGGTGGGTTCAGGGACATCCACTGCGGCAGTTGGAGAAGGCGATTCCCCACACGCCTGCAGCATTAATATACAAACCAAAAATAATACGTGAAGTATTTTTTTCATCTTCATTTCCTCGTTTTGAGATGCAGGGCATCAATATATCATTAACTATAATTTCATCTTGTAGGAAATAGGTTTAGAATAAAATCATTATACCTAACAAAAACGAAAGGTCTGCTATCTTATAATTACAAAAACATGATGAATATAAATCAACTAAAAAAATTCCCTGCTTTGTTGTTCGCTTTGATCACGCTTGTCGCCTATGGATTGCTGGTTCCTTTTACCGGGTTCTATTGGGATGACTGGCCCTTCGCCTTCATCGCCAAATTCCTCGGCCCAGCCGAATTCAACCCTGCTTTTGCTCCCTTCCGCCCATTCCTTGGGCCGATCTTTTATTTCACCACCAGCCTGATTCCGCCTGTACCGCTTTACTGGCAGATATTTGCACTTATTATCCGCTTTCTGATCGGCATCACCGCCTTGTGGATGTTCAAACAGGTATGGCCGCAACGCACCAACACCGCTCTGTTTGCCGCATTGCTCCTCCTCGTCTTCCCGGGTTACAGCCAGCACTGGGTGGCACTCACCCACATCAACCAGGAACTTATTCCTTTTATTTTTTACCTGCTCTCCTTCGGCTTCAGCTTCAAGGGGCTGCACGAACAAAAAACCCGATACATCGTCATCGCAATCCTTTTTCAATTCTGCGGCATCTTCCCCACCGAATATTTTTTCGGCATCGAAGGCATTCGTTTCTTTTTGCTTTTCGCATTCATGCAAGGCAGCTTGCTTGAGCGCTTCATGAAAACAATCAAAGCGTGGTGGCCCTTCCTCCTCATCTGGATTCTCAATGCCGTGTGGCTCGTATATTATTACAGATTCGGCCCATACACCTCTTACGAAGTCACAGCCACACAATCACTGACCGCACTTTCCTTTTTAAAGGAAGCGTTGGATGCTCTCTGGAAAGCTGGAATTTACATCTGGTTCCAGATTCTGCCCCTGGCATTGACCTCACTCCCATCGCCCGCTTCCATCTTAAGCCTCGGCCTGATTCTGCTTTCTTTTGCATTTCTCGCCCTTTATCTAAACCCCGACACAGAAACCACAAAAACCGATCCATCTTTTGCCATTTCGCTCATTCTCATCAGTATTCCCGCCATTTTGCTGGGCAGGCTTCCATCCTTGGCCGCAGGACTCCCGCTCACCCTGCAATCCTCTTATGACCGCTTCATGGTTTCTATGATGATCGGTGGCAGTTTGTTCCTTCTGGGTATGATGGAACTCCTTTTTGGGAAATTCCGCATAAAAAATTACATCTTCGCCCTGGTCATCGCGCTCGGAATCGGACAGCAATTCTTCAACGCCAATATCTTCCGCCGCGATTGGGAAAACCAGCGCGATATCTACTGGCAAATGGCATGGCGCATCCCTGCCCTGGAGCCGAATACCCTGCTCCTCACCCACCAAATGCCCATAGACTACGAGACCGACATTTCCTTCACCGCACCGATCAACTGGATGTACGGCACAGAGACATCCATTCAAAACGGCCTTCCCTACCTGATGCTCTACACTGAAAAGCGCCTTGGCGGCACCACCCTGCCATCTTTTGCACCAGATACCCCGGTCACATTCCCTTACCGCACCCGCACATTCAATGGGTCCACTTCACAAGCCATCGTCTTTTACATGCCTCAAAATGGATGCCTGAAAGTGTTCAACCCCGCTCGTGGAGATTTGGAGATCTACTCAAAACTCCCTGATGTTCTTGTGGATGCCATTCCGCTTTCAGATCCATCGCGCATCATCACTGACCCATCCACACCTGCAACACCCATGTTCTTCCCCGAGCCTGAACACGGCTGGTGTTACTACTACACCAAAGCCGAATTAGCTCAACAAAATAATGATCATCAAACCGTGATGGCACTGGCGGACGAAGCCATTGCGCTGGGCTATAACCCCGTTGATCCTTATGAATGGTTCGTCTTCATTGAAGCTTATGCAATGCAAGGAGATGTTCAGACTGCAGAAAAACTATCCACTAACGCGCTTGCATCAGATGCACGCATTCGCAAAAGCTTGTGCGCTGTCTGGGAACAGGTGCAGGTCAACGGTCCAGAAGGAAGCGCAGATGAGATTCAACAGGTAATATTGACACTTAAGTGCAATTCGCAATAATCGCTTGACGCTTTAAAGTTCATGTGCTACCATCGCCCACTGAGTATATCGAAACAGGAGAAACTATGAGTAATAAACAACGCGGCTTGCTAATCATGTGTGTCTTTGTAATATCGAACTTGCTGATCTCTGCCTGTCAGATGTCGGCATCTTCCGCACCGGCCGCAACCCCCACTGCACTGCCCACCGGACAATTCACCTCTGCCCTGCCCACCGGTGACAACCCCATGAACATGATCGCTGAATTTGCAAAACAAACTTCAGTGGCTCAAACTACTGTGGCAAACGGCGGCACTCCCCTTGCCCCGCAGCAAACCCCTGCAACTACGGGCACTGTTATCACTGCCCAGCCGGGAACCCTGCCCACCGCAACTCCCACTGTTGGTGTACCGAGCACTCCCACCAATGCAGCTGCTGTTGCCACCACTCCTGCCGTTGCCTCTACCCCAAGCGGCCCCACCACCACCCCCGTCCCTGCCGGGGTGCGCCCTGCAACCTATACCCTGCAGAATGGTGAGTTCCCATATTGTATTGCCCGTCGTTTCAATGTAGACCCCGATGAATTGCTCAGCCTGAGCGGACTTACCAGCCCCGACCTGTACTACCCTGGTCTTAAGCTGACCATCCCGCAGAGCGGCGCGTTCCCCGGTGACCGCATGTTGACTTCGCATCCTTCCACCTATACCGTGGCCTCTGCAGATGAAAATCTGTACAGCATTGCCTGCAAGTTCGGCGATGTTGATCCCGCCTCGCTCGCCTCTGCCAATGGAATTTCCCTCTCGGCCGCTTTGACCATTGGTCAACAGATCAAAGTCCCGTAATCGATCATGCTGATAAAAAAGCCCAGGCGCATGCTTGGGCTTTTTTGCTACCAAGGAGACCCATATGCCTTTTGAACTCATCAAATCTGAACCCTTGTTACAGGGACGTGCCTTCAAGATTCGCCGAGACACAATGAAAACCCCAGACGGCCGCGAAACCAAATTCGACATTGTTGAACACGGCGGTTCAGTGGTGATCATCCCCGTGGACGGGGAAGGTAACCTGCTTTTCGTCCGCCAATATCGCCATGCGGCGGGGATGGATATGCTTGAACTCCCTGCTGGCACACGCGATGGTGATGAACCCTTTGCCGAATGTGCCGCGCGTGAGATCCGCGAAGAAACAGGCATGGAGGCTGGCACACTGATTCAAGTCGGCGCGTTTTATCTTGCACCGGGATATTCCACTGAATACATGGGTGTCTTTCTGGCCACCGATTTGAAACATAATCCGCTTGAAGCAGATGATGATGAATTTTTATCGGTGGAAAAGATCCCTGTTCGAGATGCAATTCGCAGCGCAGAACGAGGCGAACTTCCAGATGCCAAAACATTGGCGGCCTTATTAATGGCGAAACCTCACCTTGAAAAATATTTAGGAGCATAAATGAACAGCAAGCCCATGATGATTCTGATTGCAGGGCCATACCGCTCAGGAACCAATGATGATCCTGAAAAGATCGCAGCCAATGTCCATTTTATGGAGTCGTTTGCGCTACCGATTTTCCGCAAGGGGCACATTCCCCTATTGGGAGAATGGTTTGCGCTTCCACTGGTTGCTCTGGCGGGGTCCAGGCAGATCGGCGATGAACCTTTCAATGAAATCTTTCATCCCATTGCTGTAATGCTTCTTGATAAATGCGATGCCGTCCTTCGCGTGGGTGGGGCCTCGAGCGGGGCAGATCAAATGGTAAGTGTGGCGAAGGAAAAAGGGGCACAGATATTTTATTCGCTTGATGAAATACCTCAGGCATAATCAACAAAGCGGCGGATATTCCGCCGCTTTTTATTTCCACCATTCGTGTCCAAAATGTGACAACAAGCACATATATTTAAGCGGATAATAACTAACCTTAGAGTTGTAAGGGGGATACACTTGTAAATTGAAGAAATTCCCAGGTGTAAGCCTGCTTACAAAGGAGCAAGAATGAAACAACCCATCATTATGATCGACGGTAATGAGGCGACCGCAAGCGTTGCCCACCGTCTAAGCGAAGTCATCGCCATTTACCCGATCACCCCATCCTCTGGCATGGGTGAATTTTCTGATGAATGGTCAGCCAAAGGAAAGAAAAACCTTTGGGGAACCACCCCACTCGTCATTGAAATGCAATCTGAAGGCGGCGCAGCTGGGACCGTACATGGGGCGCTTCAAACAGGTGCACTGACAACCACCTTCACCGCATCTCAGGGCTTATTGTTAATGATCCCAAATATGTACAAGATCGCGGGAGAATTGACCAGCACCGTCTTCCATGTGGCCGCACGTGCCATTGCATCCCATGCGCTTTCCATTTATGGCGACCATCAAGATGTGATGGCTGTCCGTCAGACGGGCTGGGCTTTGCTCTCTTCTGGCTCGGTTCAGGAAGCTCAGGATTTTGCAGCCATTGCGCAGGCAGCCACTCTAAAATCGCGTGTCCCTTTCATGCATTTCTTTGATGGGTTCAGAACTTCACACGAGGTAACCAAGATATTTCAACTAACGGATGAAGAGCTCCGTCAAATGGTGGACGATGACCTGGTCCGTGCCCATCGAGCCCGTGGACTCAGCCCCGAGCATCCCACTCTGCGCGGAACTGCGCAAAATCCAGATGTGTATTTCCAAATGCGGGAAGCTTCGAATAATTATTATGCCGCCACACCTGCCATCGTGCAGGAAATGATGGATAAATTCGCCAAAATCACAGGCCGCCATTACAACCTCTTCGATTACAGCGGCCACCCAGAAGCCGAACGTGTCATTATCATCATGGGTTCTGGCGGTGAAGTAGTAGAAGAAACCGTCAACTATCTTGCAAAAAAGAACGAAAAAGTTGGGGTACTGCGGGTGCGTTTATATCGCCCATTCTCCATTGAGCATTTCCTTAAGGGCCTGCCCAAGAATGTGAAGTCCATTGCTGTGCTGGACCGTACCAAGGAACCTGGTGCCAATGGCGAACCGATGTATCTCGATATCGTCAATGCGCTTATGGAAGGTAATCGCAGCAATATCAAAGTCATCGGTGGGCGTTATGGTCTTTCGTCCAAGGAATTCACCCCCGCCATGACAAAATCGGTTTTGAATGAGTTGGCCAAACCCGAACCCAAGAATCATTTTACCCTCGGTATCAATGACGATGTTTCAAACACCAGTTTGAGCGTGGACCCCTCTTTCTCACTTGAATCAGAAGGCATGGTCAGTTGTGTGTTTTTCGGCCTCGGCTCCGACGGGACAGTGGGTGCGAACAAAAACTCGATCAAAATCATCGGGGAAGAGACTGAAAACTTTGCCCAAGGTTACTTCTACTATGACTCGAAGAAATCTGGCACGGTGACCATGTCTCATTTGCGCTTTGGGCCCAAACCCATCCGCGCACCGTATCTGATCGAAGCCAATCAGGCAAATTTCGTTGCCTGCCATCAATATTCCTTCCTCGAGCGTGTGGATATGCTGAAATATGCCAAAGAGGGTGGCATCTTCCTGCTCAACAGTCTGTATGGTCCCAACGAAGTATGGGATCAACTCCCACAGGAAGTGCAGAAGGATATCATTACCAAGAAACTCAAATTCCACGTCATCAACGGGTACGATGTCGCTGAAAAAACAGGCATGGGTGGACGTATGAATACCATCATGCAGACGGCCTTTTTTGCCATCAGCGGCATTCTTCCGCGTGATGCGGCAATTGCCGAGATCAAACATGCCATCGAAAAGAGTTATGGCAAGCGCGGCGAAGCGGTTGTACGGAAAAACTTTGAAGCTGTAGATGCCACAGTGGCGAATCTTTATGAGGTCAAAGTTCCAGCGGCGGTCACCTCAAAGATGACACGCAGACTCCCGGTCCCGGATGAAGCGCCTGATTTCGTCAAGAACGTGCTTGGGCAGATCATCGACTCAGATGGCGATAATATCCCCGTTTCCGCGTTCCCCATTGACGGTACCTTCCCCACCGGCACAACGCAGTGGGAAAAACGCAATCTGGCGCTTGAGATTCCAGTATGGGATGCAGATCTGTGCATCCAGTGCGGCAAGTGTGTGATGGTTTGTCCACATGCGGTCATTCGCCACAAAGTATATGATGAGAAAATGCTGGCAGATGCCCCTGAAACCTTCAAGCACACTGCTTCGAAGTTCAAGGAATTCTCAAATGGCTATGCGTATACAGTTCAGGTAGCCCCCGAAGATTGCACAGGCTGCACCTTGTGTGTGGAAGTTTGCCCTGTAAAGGATAAACGTGCGGTTGGCCGACGCGCCATTAATATGGAAGCCCAACCACCTCTGCGTGAAGCGGAAGCGAAGAATTGGGATTTCTTCATGAACATCCCCGACCTTGATCGCAAGTTGATCAACCCCTCCACCATCAAGAATTCACAGTTGCTGCGCCCGTTATTTGAGTTTAGCGGTGCCTGTGCTGGTTGTGGAGAAACCCCGTATGTGAAACTCGTCTCACAATTGTTCGGTGACCGCGCCATCATTGCAAATGCCACGGGATGTTCCTCCATTTATGGTGGTAATCTCCCCACCACCCCATGGGCCAAGAATGCCGAAGGGCGCGGGCCTGCCTGGTCCAATTCACTTTTCGAAGATAATGCCGAATTCGGTCTGGGTATGCGCCTGACGATCGATAAGCAAAAAGAATATGCACGTGAACTGCTCAAATCGTTCGAAACGACTGTAAGCACCGAGTTGGTTGAAGCCATTTTGAACGCCAATCAAGCAGATGAAGCAGGCATTGGCGCCCAACGTGAACGGGTTGCCGAATTGAAGAACAAACTCAGCAAATCGAGCGATAGCCGCGCTAAAGACCTGATCAGCCTTGCAGACAATCTAGTCCAGAAATCAGTCTGGATCATCGGTGGTGATGGCTGGGCTTATGACATTGGTTACGGCGGTCTTGACCACGTGCTTGCCAGCGGGCGCAACGTCAATGTGTTGGTTTTGGATACGGAAGTGTATTCAAACACTGGCGGCCAATCCAGCAAATCCACTCCACGTGCAGCAGTTGCCAAATTTGCCATGAGCGGCAAGGGAATGCCAAAGAAGGATCTGGGGCTTATTGCAATGTCCTATGGGTATGTGTATGTTGCAAAAATCGCCATGGGAGCCAACGACCAGCAGACACTCAAGGCATTGATCGAGGCAGAATCCTATGACGGGCCATCCCTTGTCATCGCATACAGTCACTGCATCGCTCACGGTTACGACATGGCCAAAGGCCTCGAGCAACAGAAACTTGCGGTGCAATCAGGCCACTGGCCCATGTATCGCTACGATCCGCGTCTGGCAATGAACGGCCAGAATCCGCTTGTCATCGAATCCAAGGAACCGAGCATTCCATTCTCGCAGTATGCCTACAACGAAACCCGCTACAAGATGCTCACGCAAATGAATGAAGAACGTGCAGAAGAATTGATGAAGGAAGCCCAGCACGATGCAAAATCCCGTTGGACGCTTTATCAGCAAATGGCTTCGATGCACTATGGAAACAATAATGAGGAGAAAAAATCATGACCGATCTTTCTACGACCTATCTTGGCCTGAAATTAAAGAATCCGCTGGTAGCCTCAGCATCTCCCCTCTCAAAAAAGGTCGAGTCGGCTAAAAAATTGCAGGATGCAGGCATTTCTGCAATTGTGATGTACTCTCTCTTCGAAGAGCAGATCATCCACGAATCGCTCGAACTGGACCACTACCTGACTCGTGGAACCGATTCATTTGCCGAAGCCCTGTCCTATCTGCCTGACAGCGGCATGTACTCCATCGGCCCTGAGAAGTACCTGAGTCAACTGACTGGCCTGAAAAAAGCCCTGAACATCCCTGTTATCGGCAGCTTGAACGGCGTCTCAAAAGGCGGCTGGACCCACTACGCAAAACAAATTCAGGATGCCGGTGCAGATGCGCTGGAGCTTAACCTTTACTTTATTTCCACTGACACAGCATTGACCTCTCAGGAATTGGAAAACGCCCAAATCGAACTGGTGGCTGAGATAAAATCGGCGATCACCATTCCATTGGCGGTGAAATTAAGTCCCTTCATTACTGCCCTGCCAAACTATGCCCGCCGTATCGTTGAAGCTGGCGCCGATGGTCTTGTATTATTCAATCGGTTCTACCAGCCTGATTTTGACCTGAATGAGCTGGAAATCGTTCACAGCCTGGATCTTAGCACTTCAGCTGATTTACGCCTCCCCCTGCGTTGGGTCTCAATTCTGCATGGAAAGGTCAATGCAGATTTTGCTCTTACAAGCGGTGTACACACTAGCAGCGATGTACTCAAAGCCATGATGTCTGGTGCAAAAGTTGCCATGATGGCGTCAAAGTTACTTCAAACCGGCGAACAGGTCATTCCGTCCATGCTAGACGAGTTGCAAGCGTGGATGAAAGAGCGTGAATATGTTTCCATTGAACAGATGCAGGGCAGCATGAGTCAGAAATCTGTCAAAGAACCAGCGGCTTTTGAACGCGCCAATTACATGAAGGTGCTGAATTCTTTCAGAGATTTGGTATAAGAAAAAAACTTTAAAAAAAACAAGTCCTCCATTTTCATGGAGGACTTGTTTTTTTTGGAAATTAACTGCCAGTAGTAGAAGGTGTTGCAGGCGTGTTTTTGCGCTGACGGAAGGTGATGCGGGCACGGGTCAAATCATAGGGTGACATTTCCATGGAAACATGATCTCCAAGGAGAATACGAATATAATGCTTGCGCATTTTCCCAGAAAGATAAGCCAGTACTTCATGACCATTGTCAAGCCGCACACGGAATTGAGTACCAGGCAATGCCTCAATTACAAGACCATCAACTTTGATTTTGCCTTCTTCTTTTGTCATACACGCCTCTTGATTTATTCAGTGTCCTTGAAGGAGCGACGCTTGATACGGCGAATCGCTTTCTTCTTTTCCATACGACGGGTCTCGCTCTTGGAGACAAACCAGCGCTTATTGCGAATGGTGCTCAGAATTCCACTCTTGACGATTTTCTTACGAAAACGCTTGAGCAATGAATCTTGGGATTCGCCGTTACGAAGATTAACTGTAGCCAATGAAATCACCTACTTTCTGAATAAAAATGTCCAAAAAAAATCGGCCGTTACGCAGAATCAGCCGAGGACTTTATAACAAGACCTGAAACGAACTAGATGACCATAAGATCAAAAGATGCGCTTCACACTCCTCAAAATTTCATGGAGAAAAACTCCATGCCAAAACTGCATTCGCATTATACACGATACATGCATGAATGAGAAGATTTTATGCATGATAAATATTAAAAAGAAAAGCCCCTTGGCAATGACCTACTCTCCCAGGAGGTCGCCCTCCAAGTACCATC
>DAOQID010000088.1:0-17648 GCA_035339375.1 Anaerolineales bacterium
TGAAGAATCCCGCGCCGCGCTTGATTGGTTCCAAACCTCCGTGCCCGAACGCACACTGCACAACTGGCAAAACACCGCCGCCAAATTGATCTCCGATGATATAAAAGCGGGCCGCGTTTGAAACGCGGCCCGCTTTTTTTACTGCTGGGTTGTTGGAACCACGGGCAGTGATTGTAGCTTGAGCATGGGAGAATCTGACGCGAAAGATTGCCAGAACGGATCGAACAGGTCGGTATTTGGAATTTCAGCAAAAAGGGTCAAACCGCTTCCATCGAGGTTGACCAGATACAAGGCCTTGGTTTTAATTTCAGTTTCCTTGTCATCTGCACTGAAAACAATTCGCGCACCGTCAGGTGACCAGTTGGCATTGTCTGGGATCAGTGAACCTGTATTCACTTTGACAGAGCCGCTGCCATCGGCCTTGCCGATGTAGATGCCATCCTTGCGGAAGAAGAGCACACTTTCGCCATCAGGCGACCAGCGCGGAAAGGCTTCGTTTTGGTCGGGGGTCACTTCCAGCGGACTGGCACTACCGTCTTCGATATTCATCAGATAAATATCGTTATCTTTGAGACGCAGTGTGAAGGCGATTTGTTTTCCATCAGGAGACCAGTTTGGAGAATAGAAATTTGCTTCTGGTTGTTCCGCCCGCAAAGCAGCGGTCAATAAATTTTGCGTACGGCCATCCGAACTCGAAAGGATGATCTCTGAAAACGCAGATTCGTTTCGAGAATCGAAGGCCAGGTTTTGCCCATCCGGCGACCAGACAGGGCAGCCTTCTTCCGCCTCGTTGTCTGTAATTCGGCGTAGCGTCGAATCGCTGACGGTCATCACGAAAATATCCCAGCGGATATCACGTTTACGAAAGGCGATTTTGGTTCCATCGGGTGAAATGGCGGGGCAAAATGCAGAATACAAACCTTTTGTCAATTTTGCCATGCGCCCGGGAGAGGCGGGGTCAAGCACGTACAGATCGAGGCCATCAAGTACGTTCCCGCCAACAGCCATGATCAACTCGTTACCGGCAACCAGCCCACCCGAAGTCGGGAGCGAGCGGGAATCAGGGGGAACATCGTCAAAGCCTTTGAAATTCACTTTTGTATTATCACCACTTCCTGTAACAGATCCGCTGCACCCGGCAAAGACACTGCCCGAAGCATCACCCACCAAAAACTCACCCTTGAGCACTTCGCAATGAACCGTCCCAAATTCGGATGCATTGGTAGCGTACAAAGTGAATTCGGCGGAATTGCCCAGATCCACTTCAATACTCCATGGCAATTGAACATCCTCTTCCACCATGCTTCCATCGGGGCTGGCATATTCCACATGTGCCTGCCCAGCCAAACCGTTGACACGATAGGTATATTTTTCTCCGCCCCCGCAGCCTGTCAGCAAGAACAAAGCTGCCAAAGCAAAAACCAATGCAACTCTCCCATTTACGATTCTCATCTCATCCTCCTTGGCGGAATTTGAATTTCAAAGTTCGGATTATACAAGTCAATTTAATAACTGGCAGTACATGGCAGTTCATTTCGTGGACTCGGCAGTGCGCGATTCGTACACTGGGGGCAAAGGAGAAACTCATATGAATACAAAAAACAATCTCAATTTTTGGTGGCGCTGGTTGGTAACTGCCAACATCGGCGTGATTCTTTTTGGGCTCACACAGGCCATCCTGCCCAATCTGGTACGTCAGGGCTTTAGTTTGATGGTCTTCGGCTCAGCCTCTTATATAGATTCATTTCCACTCGACGCAATCCGTTACATCACCCTCACCCATGCAGTGATGGGCGCCGTCATGATCGGTTGGGGTGTATCAATGATGTACACACTCTTCACCCAATTCCGCAAAGGGGAATGGCATGGATGGCTCAGCCTCGTGGTGGCACTCATCCTCTGGTTCATCCCTGACACCGCCATGTCGATTGCAACGGGCTTTTGGCAGAATGCCGTGCTCAATACAGTGTTTGCAATCCTTTTTGTCATTCCACTTTCTGCAACCTACCAAATTTTCAGAAGGGCATAAACAATGAACAATCAACTCAACCTCAGCCGCATCTTATTGGCCAATGGTGTCTTCTGCTCCACCAGTGGATTGATCTTCCTGCTCGCCGCCAAACCTCTATCTGGATTCTTGAATACCGTTCCAGTTGTGATGAGCGTTTTGGGCATTGGATTGATTGCATACGGGGTATGGGTGATTTACATGGCTACACGCCGTTTGATCACTAATTTCTTCAGCATATTCGTTATCGGTGCAGATTTGCTCTGGGTGCTGTTCAGTGTGCTTTTATTGATACTCCCAGCTTTCAACTTCAGCGCAGAAGCTAAATGGGCCATTGGCATCACAGCCATTTGCGTTGATCTGTTTGCCACCGTTCAATTTTTGGAGTGGCGTAAAATAAGATAAACCAAAGAGCAAATAGAAAATATGCCGTTTCTTATTACATTCTCCACTTGCTCAACCACCGTCGGTTGGCTATGCTATAGTCAACCGACGGAACCCTGTCCGGTATGCGATCAAAGAAAAGCGAGCGTGAAGCATGGCCAAGATACTGGTCGTTGAAGATATTCAGGATAATTTTGAACTTGTACGGCGAGCCCTCTCTGGCACCGACCATCAGATCATCCACGCACCCGATGCGGAAACTGGCCTGCAATCTGCGCTGGATACCATCCCCGATCTGATTCTGCTCGATCTTGGTCTGCCCGATCATGATGGTCAAACGCTGGCAGGGTGGCTGCGCGAAACCCCCGAACTGGCCAACACCCCCATCGTTGCCCTCTCGGCCTGGCCCGAGGAAAATGCAAAAGAGATGGTGGAAAGTTACGGTTTCAGCGGATACATCAGCAAACCCATTACCCGGGTTGCCGATTTCATTGCCAGAATCAATTCATTTCTCAAAGCCCAATAAATGCAAACCCCTGACTCGAACGAACCCATTCAATTAATCCCTGCAAGCCGTTTCAATTATGAAGAACTGACAGCCATCTACAACCAAACACGCGTCGACTACATGATCCCCATGCCGATGAATGCGGCGCGCCTCGCAGAGTACGTGCGCATCTACGATGTAGACCTGGATCATTCACTGGTGGCGGCAACCCATGATGGGCAGATGCTCGGGGTTGCCATGCTGGGCATTCGAAAAAAACGCGTCTGGCTCACACGCCTTGGGGTTCTGCCCAACACGCGCCGCAGTGGAATCGGCAGCGCATTGGTGGGCGGTTTGATCGAAGATGCAGCAAAACTTGGCCTCGATTTTGTCATGCTCGAAGTGATCAAGAACAACACACCCGCGCACCAGCTTTTTTTGAAATATGGCTTCCGCGAGATCGGTGAGCTTTTGGTCTTGCGGCGTTCCCCGCTGATTCCACCCATTGACCCGATCGTGGCAGATGCCCAACGTATGGATCGTACTGAAGCCCTGGTGCTGGTCGGTCACGACCGCGGCACCCAACCCTGGACCAACCAATCCGAATCCTTGATCAATGCCCATGAGGTTTCGGGTCTGAGTATCACGCTGGTGGATGGCAGTCGCGGCTGGCTGGTATATCAACGCGAAAAATTCCTACTTACCCGTTTTGCCATTAAAACAGAAGCAGGCGACCCAGCCACGGTCGCCTACGCTCTGTTGACACATTTACATTCCCAGTATCCGCGTTTGGATACTCACATTGAAAATATTCAGGTTAACGATCCGCACTTGCCTGCTTATTACAAAATGGGGTATGTAGAATCGTTCCGTCGCATTGAAATGTGGCGCGGTGATTTCCCTTCCAGCAATTGAAAGGCTTATTTTCTACGCACCCACAGCCCAAGCGTGCCTGCAAATGACTGCATGAATTCATCGTAGGCATATTCCTGACGGCGGTTTGGATAGGGATTGTAGATCTCAACCCAGCCGCCATTTCCGCTGTTTTTGCCATTGGGGAAAACCTTATCCACCACAACCCAGTGCCCAATGCCCTGTCCGCTCAATCGGCCTGTCAGCTTGTCGCTTTGTCGAATCCGCACACCCGCTACGAGGTAGTGGGTTTCGAGCATTTTCTTCATCCTGCCTGCAGAAAGAATGAGGATGCCGGTCACAGGGTCTTTCATTCCCAATTCAAAACGAAAAACATCGCCGGGGGCTGCATTGTAGGGAGAAGCCCGAAACATGGTCTCCAGTGAATCAATGCCAGTGCCATTATCATTCTTTCCCGCAATGGACACCTGATAATACGGCCTGGCCTTGAGCTTCCAATCCTGCACAAAACTTTCAACATCGATATTCATAATGAAAGAGGCGCACAACTGTCCGCACATATTGCGTTTTTTGCCGTCTTCACCAGGCAGGAACATATATTGTTCAGCATCATCTTCCTCCGGTGTGGGGTGCGGGATGACGACTTCGGGAGTTGAGAAACGGTCTTCGTAATCTTCAAGAACGGAATTTCGCACCCAACCCGTTCGGCTCTTGTATTTGACCTGTATCCAGGTCTTGCCATTTTTGACTTCGGTGGCGCCTGAAGATTCCATCACTGCGCCCTTCATAAAACTCAACACCCCAACACCATCGGGGGTCTGGCGGAAAGTACCGGGGGCAATGCACCATTTCTTGGCCGACGCAACTTCATCCATTGCTTTGACGGCCACCATCTCTGACCTGCGTTTGACCCAGCACCCCGTGTATGTGCCGCCCCCAAAGGAACTAATGAAATATTCGTAACTATATTCCTGGCGCTGATTATTGAACGGGTTGTATATTTCCACACGCCCGCCATCTGTGCCGTTTGGTGTGGCGCTTTCCAAAACGATCCAATGATTAATACCGCCATTCGCGCGTTTGGTCTCGTTGTTGGGGATCAACTTGCCTGTATTTTTGTTGATGACCACCTGAGCCAGCAGGGAATGTGTTTGCAACATTTTCTGGAAGCGGCCAGGGCTCAAAGTTTTGTCTTCGAAGGCGGGGCCGATCAACGTAACTGCAAAGTCAATGATATTTCCGTTCGCCGCGCTGTAAGAGTAGGGGTTCAGCATATTTTTGACGAGGGAGAGGTCGGAGGTTTTGTCACTGTCACCGCCCAGTGCCCACTTATACAAACTGCCGGCACTGTTCTCCCAATCTCGCAGGAATTGTTTGATCCCAACCCCCATGACAAAAGCGACACAAAATTCGGCGCACAGGTTGTATTTGACCTGCTCTTCGCCTTTGCTGTTCCTGCCTAATACCAGATATTGGGCAGGGTCGTTGGGGTTTTTGGTGGCATAGGGAAATTCGCCCATCTGCTCTTCCGTGGCCGCGGGAATTTCAACCACGGGTGGAGGAAATTTCTCCACGTAGTCATCGAAGAATTCATCACGCACCCAACCAGCAACGGTGCCTTGTGAGTTACGGTAAACACATTCCACCCATGTGGAGGTGTAGGTTTGCCCATCCTTGCCGAGCATGGGAACGTCTTCCTGTCGTCCTGTCACTTCAACTAATGCCCCAAGATATATTTCAGTCACGGTGGCACCCTTTGGGGATTCACACAGGGTGGCCTTATTAATAACGCACCATTTTTGGTTCGCCATGCTTTCTCCAGTCGATGTTTTTTATGTTTGGCGGAACAAATTTCCCGCAATTATGGCACAGGAGGTGGATGGAGGTCAACATACAATTCTCACAAGCAATTTCGGCAAATTTACAACCGCAACAATTTCACAACAAAATCCCTTTTCAGCCATTTTTGGCGGCAAAATATCCTCAATCTAATCCATCACCCAAAAGTTCTATTTCAGCTCAAAATGGTAAGGATTATCTCTTGTTCGTGTACAATAGCCAAAAGGTCAGCGATGCGCATTGCTTTTATTTCAGACATTCACGGAAACTTCACCGCTTTACAAGCGGTTCTTGATGACATCAAGGTACAGAACATCGATGAGGTCATTTGTCTTGGTGATACGGTCAGCCTTGGGCCGCAACCCAGGGAAGTGCTTGACCGCTTGCGTGAATTGAACTGTGTCATTATCAAGGGGAATCATGACTCCGCTATTTTGGACCCTGAAGAAGCTGAAAAATTTGAAATTACCAGCCATCTCATCCCCGACTTGTATTGGTGCAGGGAACGTTTGACCAAAAACGACCTTGACTTTATTGCCTCTTTCAAAACGCTTCACGAAATCAGCATGCCGAATGGGGTCAATATTTTGTGCTTTCATGGGTCACCGCTTTCGCCCACCGATATCATTCAGGCAACCACCCCACCCGAGACACTGGATAAATACTTTGAAGGCCACCAGGCGACCGTGTTTATCGGGGGACACTCCCATATTCAAATGTATCGCCGCCATGGGGATAAACTGATTCTAAATTCGGGCAGTGTCGGAAATTCGTTCATGTTCGCATTTACTCCGGGCAATGCGCCGCGTCTGCTGCCTTGGGCGGAATATACGATCATCAGCCAGAACGGGAATTCACTGGATGTGGACCTGCGCAGGGTGTATTTCGACACAACGGTTTTGATGGAGGCTGTACAGGCCAGCGGCATTCCCAGTGCAGAGTGGTGGTTTAGGCAGTACGCAACAACGAAATAAGCTCATTATTTACGGGGAAATCATACGGGGAGAAGAATGCCCATGATGGGCTGTCAGGCGTCGGTTTGGGGGTGAAGCGCTTTTTTTCCACAATAAACCTAACAAAATTACAACTTCATTGCGAATCGAAATGGAGTAAAATTGCCGATAATCAAATTTCACAACTTAACAAATGCAGGAGGTAAGCCGATGTTCGTTACCAAGAATCTCTACCAGAACGACGAAACGTGGAAGTCTACTCCTCTCGGAAATTCCAGTGAAACCATCGGTGGATGGGGTTGTTTGCTCACATCCGTCACCATGATGCTCAATGGGATTGGCTACAATGAGACCCCGGTAACCGCCAATGAGAAGTTCAAAGCTGCAGGTGGTTTTAGCGGGGCTTTATTTATGCCGAGTTACCTCCCCTACGTCTGGCCGAATTGCGCCTATCGCGACATGCAGCCCTGTGAGGCTTACCCTGCACCCATTCCGCAGATCGATGCGGCGGTAGCGGCGGGCAAGCCTGTCATTTTACAGGTGGATTGGAACAAGCAGGCTGGTATTCAAACGCATTTTGTTTTGGTGAAGGAAAAGAAAGGGGACGATTACGTTTTATACGACCCCTATAAGTACAGCGGTGACGGCCCCGACAAGGAAGTGCTGCTCACCACCCGATACAAATACAATGGTGCAAAACTCACCTCAGAGATCAGTGCGGTGTTGTGGTTTGACTCATACAGCAGCACACCACCTGAACCACCAAAAGTGACCAAGGTTCCCGTACCTGCGGAGAAGTATCTCCTTTACGCAGGTGAGGATGATCTTGCCCTGCGCTCTGAACCTTCTGTAAGCGGCTATCTTTGGAAGCGTATGCTGCTCGGTACCGAGTTGATCTGCCTGGAAGACAAGGCAAAGGCCAAATCGAAGATCGGTGTACAAGGTCAGTGGATCCAGGTACAGGATCCGAAGGGCGATCAGGGATATGTGGCCGCATGGTTCGTTTCTGAGCAAAAAGGAAAGCCTGCTGCTTCGACCACGACCACCTCGACACCTGCTGCTGCTCCAGCACCCGTTGCTGCCGCCCCAGCCCCTGTTCCTGCTGGTGCGCTGGCTCTATACCCCACTGAAGAATTATCCTTCCGTTCTCAACCTGTGATTTCACCCGAGACTCTTGTCCGAAGGGTTCCAGTCACAGAACAGTTGATTTGTCTTGAAGCTGCCAATACGGCCATTCCGAAGGTGGGTGTACAAAATCAATGGCTGAAGGTGCGCGGTGCGGATAAGAAGGAAGGTTACGTAGCGGCCTGGTACGTCAAGTATGCGGGCGGTTCCACTGCACAAGCAACGGCCACATCAGCCCCTGCAGCGACAGGCTCGAAGAAGGTCAAGACCACAGTTGAAATGGTCTCCCTGCGTAATCAGCCTGTAGTGAGCGACGCCACCTTGATCAAGCGCGTGCCCATCAACTATGAATTCACCATTACCGAAGCAGGCGGCGAAGCCAAGGTTGGCAAAAATGACCAGTGGATCAAGGTCAAAGATGCGACCAATGAAGGCTATGTAGCGGCCTGGTTTGTAAGTTTCTAATACAAAGCAGACCCCATCATGGAAGAAAGTTCGCGGACAACCAAGATTTTCATTTCCTATTCGCGCAAAGACAAGCTCTTTGTACGAAAATTGAACGCAGCCCTCGATGCAGCGGGTATTGATGCATGGGTGGACTGGGAGGGCATTGAACTGGCTTCCGATTGGATGGCCAGAATTACAGCCGCGATCGAAGGTGGTGATGCCTTTGTCTTCGTGATCAGTCCCGATTCGCTTAAATCCAAGGTCTGCATGGATGAATTGGAACTCGGCATCTCCAGCAATAAGAAGATCATTCCCGTTCTATACCGTGAGCCTGAGAAAAAACAAAAGATGCACCCAAAACTGGCCTCCACCAATTGGGTGTATTTACGGCCGAAAAAAGACGATTTCAAGAACACCATCCCCAAACTGATCGAAGCCATTCAAACAGACCTCGAGTGGGTACAGCAACATACCCGCCTGCTCCAACGCGCCACGGAATGGGATCAGAAACGACGAAACAAAAGCTACCTCCTGCAAGGTACCGACCTGGAAGATGGCGAACAATGGATGACCGCTTCCACCACTGGCCCCAACCGCAGCGTCAACCCGATGCAGGCGGAATATATCAGCACCAGCCGCAAGACTTCGGTACAGCGTCAGCGGAATCTGACCATTGGTGTCGGAGCCATGCTGGTCATCAGCATCTTTTTCGGCATCTTTGCATTTCTACAGCGCAATATCGCCAGGCAAAGTGAAAGGGATGCGGTCAACAGCCGTTCCACTGCGGTTGCAAATGAACTGGCACGTGCCACCCAGCAGGCCATTGCAGAAGAGCAACGGGTGATTGCTGAACAACAAAAGTTAATTGCGCAGGAAAACGAAGAAAAAGCGGAAGCGCAGCGCAGCGCAGCAGAAGCAAAAATATATCAGGACAGGGATGGTGAGTTGGATACCAGCACCCTGCTGGCGGTCAATGCTCTCCAAAAACTGGAAGGGTTGGATGACGCTGAGGATATCCTGCGCAACAATATCACCCTGCTGCCGATCCCGGTCAAACAAATGAACCTGGGGGCCCGTGTCTGGGCTATTCAACCGAGTGCTGACCAGTCCAAATTTGTCACAACAGATTCGGCAGGAAAAGCCTGTGTCTGGAGCATGGAAGATGGATCTCAATTCTTTTGCGCCCAGCATGACGGAATTGTTTACGATGCAAATTTCAGCCAGGATGGAACCATCCTGGCAACAGGCACCGAAAAAGGTGTTCTGACCTTTTGGAATGTAGACACTGGCGAGCAGATCAAATCCATACAATATGAAGGCACCATCTGGGATCTCAATCCTCACCCGGGCGGCCGCTGGCTTGGTGTTGGCCGCAGCAATGCCATCAGCATGATCGATATGACCGATTTGACCGAAGCGTTGTTTATCACGCTAAGCGGTGAAGTCAAGACCATAGATTTTGATGATACAGGTTCCTTTATGGCCATGGGTACATCCAAAGGAAATGTAACCGTTTGGGCGGTCATGGGCAACCAATCGGTCGGCGGACCAAAGCACAATGGCGAAGTCATTGATGTTGAACTCAGTCCTGATGGAAATTGGGTGGTCAGTGTCGGACAGGATAGCACTGCCCGCAGCGCGCAATCCAGGGCAGGCGGACAAAAATATTCCGTTACGCACGGCGACTGGGTGGAAGATGTCACCTTCGGCCCCGATAGTTCGTGGTTTGTCACTGCTTCAGACGATAACACTGTCAGAGTTATAGACACAGCCACAGGTCAGGAAAGATTGCGCATGGTCCACAATAATTTTGTCCAAAAGGTGCGTGTCAGTGGAGACGGTCAATGGATCGCCACCACAGGGTATGACAAAACCCTGCGCATCTGGGATGCCGCCTCCGGAGCAGAGACCATGCAGATTCCGTTGGAGGGGATCGGTTCTTCCATCCGCTTCAACAGGGATGCAACCCGCTTGATCGTTGGGGATTACGATGGACATGTGACCCTGTGGAATATTTCGGAACTCAAAGCCCGCCGAGGATTTCAGCAGTTTTCCGAGTTTGTAAACGAAGCGCATTTCTCTCCAGATGGGAAGTGGCTGGCCGTCAACACCGATGACCGCAAAATCTGGCGCATCGACCTGGACGAATCAGGAAACCCACAAGGCGAGCGCAAGGTAATTGCCGAAACCGATGGTCTGACCAGTGATATGGCGATCAGCGCCGACTCAAACTGGGTTGCGGCGGTTGAAAACGACGAGAACATCGCCGATTACAACCGTGTCGTTTTAGCCCGTGCAGATGGCAGCAACGAGTTCTTCCTTTCTCACGATACACAAGTCATCACTTCTACTGCATTCACACCAGACAGCAAACAGATCATCACAGCCGATGAAAAAGGCGTCATCCACATTTGGAATGTGGAAACTGGCGAAAAGGTGAATTCATTGTCAGCGGATGGGATTATTTTGACCCTGGCGGTTTCACCAAATGGCAAATATCTGGTGGCAGGCATTGAGGACGCCAACCATAGTCTTGTCTGGGATCTGACCACGATGACCCAGGTTAAAGTACTGGAACAGATCGGCAAGATCAAATCTGTTCAATTCAGCAACAACGGAAACCTGTTGGCCACAGGCAGTTCAGAAACCTCCATTTCCCTGTGGAACGCAGGCGACGGCTCTTTTGCCCCGGTGAACGATGGCTTTTTGGCCAACGGCGAAGTGCTTTCCCTCGATTTCAGACCTGATGATCAATGGCTTGCTGTGGGTGACAGCACCGGGTTCGTTTATATTTTTGATATTGGGCTGCACGAAGAGATCGCCCGCCTCCCCCATGTAGATAAGGTAACCAGCATTTCCTTCTCACCAGACGGCAGCGCCATATCCACAGCAGCGCGCAAAACCGTCTTGTTTTGGGGAGTTTCATCCATTCCACAGATCTTGAGCAAAGACCTGATCGAAAACGCCTGCTCCCGCCTCACGCATAATTTCGACCAGAGCAAATGGGAACTCCTGTTCTCTGATGAAGAATATCGACCCATCTGCCCTAACCTGGCAGTTGAAAACTAGACCTATTGGAGAAGCCAGTATGGAAAATCAACCTCAGCAAAACACCCCAATTCTGGAAGTCGCCTGGACCCGCTTCGCGCAACTGGACGCCATGGCAACTGAGCGATCAAAGGCCCACCTCCGCCTGCGAAGATGGATCGCTACACTGGGTGTCCTCACCACCTTTTTTGCCATTCTCACCCAGCTCTTTGCAGAAAGGCTCAACCCGGTGGCAGCTCTGATCTTGAAGATCATCTTCATCGTCACTCCACTTGCGGCTTCTGCACTGGCTGCATATGTCAGTCAGTTCTATTCCACAGGTGATTGGCTGGTTGCCCGTGCTGGTGCGGAAGAGATTCTCAAAGAAATCTACGCCTACCGCACCATTTTGAAAGGCACACCCACCCGTCGCACCTGGCTGGAAAACCGCCTGGGTGAAATTCAACGCTCAGTGTATCGCGGCATGAATGGCGAAATGATTCTCAAACCCTACAAGGGAATGCTTCCTCCTCCTCCGCGTTTCGACCCCAAATACCCAAACAGCGACCCTGGTTTCAACGACTTGAATGGAGATGAATACTTCAACTACAGGCTTGATAATCAATTGAGCTGGCATATAAAAGAAATCAACAAAAGGCAAACTGAACGAACCCGCCTAAAGATTTACATTCTGCTGGCTGGCCTTGCTGGCGCATTGTTTGCCGCCATTGGCTCCTCACTCACCATGTGGGTGGCGCTGGCCGCCGCCTTCTCTGCCGCCTTCATCGGCTGGCAGGAGCTACGCAGCCTTGATTCGGTTGTCCGCAATTACAGCAAAGTTGTGCTTGAGCTGAACATCCTCTTCGACCACTGGAAAAACCTCGAAGGCGAAGAACGAGACCAGACCGAATTCTACAAGACCGTCCGCTCCACCGAAGACATCCTCTGGTCGCAAAATGTCGAATACATCAAGGCGATGCAGGAAGCCTTGCGCGACTCTGACCTTGAAGAGGAAGCCAGCCTCATCAATCGCGTGATCAAGGAACAGCGCGAATCAGACAAACGCTTTAGAGGCGCGATCGCTGACGCGGTGGTGGATCATACCCGTGAGAGTATGCAGGAAACCGAAGAGACCCTCGTCGAGACCTATAAATCCACACTTGGAACCCTCGCAGAAGAAGCCTCCTCAGACCTCGTTCAAGCCGAACTTGCCGCCATGCGCGAAGCCGCCCAAAATGCGGTTGAAAACTTCTCCGAAAAAATCGGGCTTTCCTCCGCGATGCAAGCAATTCATGATGAATTTGCCGGTGTAGACATTGACGCCAACACCCCAATGAGCGTGCTCAACGACCTCATGTCACGTTTACCGAAGACGACCGAAGTAAAGGGCTAACGCCCAAGGATTAACAATGACCGAAACCACGCCCACCCCCACGGCTCAATCCACACCTGCCGCAGAAGCTGGTAAAGAAGCCCAAAAGCAAGCGGGTAATGAGGCAGGGACCGCAACAACTACTCCCGCCCCAGCGGTTGCTGCCACACCCATCGTCGCATCTACTACGGCTGAGCAAACCGCAAAAAAAGAAAAAGAACCCGAAAAATCTTCCACGCTTTCTGAGCTGCGCTCAAGCGAATCTTCGCATCCAGTGCGGCCCGAAGTCCGACCGCATGCTTTTGTGGTCATGCCGTTCGGCAAGAAAAAAGGTGGCGACGGTTCGTTATACGACTTCAATGCAATTTACAAGGAATTGATCAAACCAGCCCTGGAAGAAGCTGGCTTTGAGCCTTTCCGCGCCGACGAAGAAACCTCCTCCGGCGATATTCTGACCGACATGTTCCAGGAATTACTGCTCGCCGACCTGTGTCTGTGTGACCTAAGCATTGACAATGCCAATGTCTATTACGAGCTTGGCATCCGTCATGCATTTCGAAAACGCGGCGTGGTACACATTCAGGCTGGGCGTGCCTACATGCCTTTCGATATTTTCAACGTCCGCACCCTGCCATATCACATCACCCCTGAAGGCGTGCCAGATCCCCAATACATCAAAGCAGATATCAAAGCCATTGCACGCATGACCAGGGATACCTGGGCCTCAGACCGCGATGCCATTCACAGCCCGATCTTTAATCTTTTGACCGGGTTACGAGAACCAGAGCGCACTGCCCTGCGCACCCCGCTCGCCACAGGTTTCTGGCGTGAATACAACGAATGGCGAAACAAGGTCACGGTTGCCCAGCGCCAAAAGCGCATCGGCGATATTCTCCTGCTCACGGAAGAAATCCAAAACCCGCTCATTAAAGAAGAGGCCATTGGCGAAGCAGGCAGGGCCCTTTCAGACATGGGACGAAATGAACTCGCCCTTGCCCAATACCGCAAAGGATTGGAAGTCAATTCCAGCAACCTGAATTTCCGACGTCAGGAAGCCTTCAACCTCAACCGCATGGGCCGCGTAGATGAAGCCATTGTCAAGATCGAAAGCCTGCTGAATGACTTCCCCAATGACAGTGAAGCGATTGCCTATCTGGGTCGAATCTACAAGGAGATGTGGGTCGGTTCGTGGAAGAACATCAACGACAAGAACAAACGCATAAAAAATGCCTTTGAGACCTATCACTGGCTGATTCGAGCTGTGGATATTTACCTGAGAGGGTATCACATTGACCTCAACAACAACTACCCCGGTATCAATGCATTCACGCTATCCATCATTGCCGTTCATCTCGCCGACAAATTTGATGACCCCAAAGATCCCGACCCCGATATCACCCGCATCCGCCAAAACCTCCCCGAATTACGCGGCTCTTTGATCTTTGGCCTCGAAAACATAACCGATGATGACAGGGCAGATTACTGGACCCTGATTTCACTGGCCGAATTAAGAGTGCTGACCGCGGACAACGTGTCTGCAGTGGCACGCGCCTACCGCAAAGCCATCACAGCGTCACGCCGAAATCTCTTCTTCCTGAATTCCTCCCTCGCGCAATTGGAAATCCTTAAAGCGCTTGGCCTGCGTGAAGAGTTCGTGCAAGTAGGCATTGACACTCTCAAAGACGAGATCATGCGCACCAGCGGCGATGATGCTTCTCACAGCACAAGCAAAAAAGGCAGATCGAAAAAGACCAAGACCGATGCACGCGCCTTCCTGTTCACTGGCTACATGGTGGATTACCCCGCCAAAGAGAAAAAGACCTTCCCACCCGAGCGCGAAAATGAAATCCGTCAGGAAATCATCAGAAAACTGGAGAAATTCAAGATCACTCCAGATGACCGCGCCTTCGTAGGCGGACTCTCTGCTGGAAGCGAAATTCTCTTTGCCGAAGTATGCGCCGAAAAAGGCATCAAAGTCAAGGCTTTCCTGCCATTGCCAGAATCAGCCTACATTCGCAAATTTGTTTCCCCAGCTGGCGATAATTGGGTGGACCGTTTCCACAAGATCCGTAATCACCCGCTTGTGGATGAAATGTACCAGATCGAGCACGTTGGCCTGCCAAAAGAAGGCGATGACCCCTATGAGCGTAACAACCGCTGGGCTTTGTACTCCTCCCTCGGAAAAGGCATCGACAAAGTCTACCTCATTGCCTTGTGGAATGCCCACGGTGACAAACCCAAAGACCTCGATGCGCGGCTTGTCCATCACATGATCGAATTGATGCGCGACACAGGCGGTTCCATCGAACAGATCAACACCTCAAAATACCTGCACAGCGTGATCGACAATGTCCTCGGGCGCCTGATGGATGAGCAGGAAAGCGGAAAAGCAAAATCGAATGCAACCAAAGTGCGCAAGCTCTCTGATTCGAAAAAATAATCCCTAATCCCACTTCAAAAAAAGACCCGCCGATCACTCGGCGGGTCTCATGATTTCAGCGGCTTTCGCCTTGGGGTAAGGCCAGATCTCCCCTTTAACACCTTTTGCCAGTAGAAAATCACCTGCACGAACAGTATCCACCCCTTCAAGGGTGTGAATGATAACCGTCTGGTCTTCATCGCCGTCAGTCAGGTCGGTCAACGGCGCCAGCAGGGTCACAGCCCGCTTGACACAGATCCCCGGGCTGATGACCATGTACGAAGCATCAAAGATCTCGGGGCTTACTGGCCACATATCATCCGGGGCATTCAACTCTCCAACCAACAGATCACCTTTTTTAGCCACCAAACGCGCCCCCCACGGTGTAATCACCTCCATGGTCTGCGGCTGACCCTCACCTGGCACAAAAGGCACAACCCGTCGTTGAACCATGTTACGATAAGGTTTAAACTTTATGGTATTCAAGATCGGGTCATCAGATTTCAATATAATTGGCTCTTTCATACACCTCTCCGTATCAATGATCAACAAACCAATTGTAACGTAAAAACCAAAACCATAAATCAAAAATGAGGAGACAGGCATGCGTCATTCTTTTATCAGGTACAACTTCATTCTCGTTTCAGCCATCTTATTGAGTTCACTGGCCTGCTCATCGCTTACCCCAACACCAGAACCCGCCCTCACTTACCGCTACGATAATCTTCCCAATGCTGGTGAAGAAGATGAAACCGCCGCCCGCTTTCGCGCCATTTCACAATGGGGAAAAACCAACCTCACCTATTACTTCGCCAATGGAACCTCAAAGATCAACGGAAATATCGAACGCGACCTCATCCGCGCCGCTTTTCAACTTTGGGCTGATGAAACCCCGCTCACCTTTAACGAAGTATCTGATTCTGCTCAAGCAGACATTATCATCGGGTGGGCTGAAGGCGAACATGGCGACGGCGATCCCTTCGACGGCCCCGGCGACGTGCTTGCCCATGCATCCTACCCCAGTCCATATCAGGAACGGCAGGTCTTTCTCCATTTTGACGATGCCGAAAGATGGGTGGATAGCAACACGCAAAACGTAGACCTGCTCACCGTAGCCGCCCATGAGATCGGACATAACCTCGGCCTCGATCACAGCAATGACCCCAACGCGCTCATGTACCCATCCTACTCGGGGCCGCATCGCTTCCTCGGCAACGACGATGTAGCTGGTGTTCAATCTTTGTATGGCCTTGCCGCACAACCCGCCGAATCGCCCGAAACACCGCCGCAAGGCGCAACACCTCCCCCAAGCGCCAATCAAGACAGCGATGGTGACGGCATCTCCAACACCGACGAAGCCCTGCGCACAGGCACCGACCCCAACAACCCCGATAGCGACGCCGACGGCCTCAGCGACGGTGTGGAAGTCATCTACCGCATGAATCCGCTGGATGCCGATATGGATAATGACGGCGTCAATGACGGTCAAGAAGTGGCTCAGGGCAGCAATCCATTTTTCCCAGACCAAACGGCGAGCATTTCCCCCGAGCTATCTGCTGAAGTCAGCGAATTCCTCACAAAAGCCATCGAACTGCAAATTGAAGCCTACCGCCGCGGCGACTCAAGCATTGCATCTTCCATCATGGCAGGTGATATTTTCACCACGCTCGATCAAGACATCACCACGTTAAACGGGCAGGGTTTTGCCCAGATCTCTGAAATTGATTATTACAACAGCTACATCAACGACATCCGCGTGATCAACGAAACCAACATTGAAGTGGACACCTGCGAAGTGTGGAGCACCAACACCTACCGCCGCGCCGATGGCAAACTCATCCAAAGCACCGACCCGCGCCTCCTGCCGCAAACCATCACGATCCAAAAACTATCGCAGGGTTGGTTCATCACCCAGGTCAATTTTTTTGAAGCACCCTCCTTTTGTAACTCGTAGAGATTCCATGAACAAACTCATTGTCATTGTCGGCGCGAGCGGTGTGGGCAAAACCACACTGGCACGCGCCCTGTGCAGCAAACAAAACTTTGCCCTTGCCTACGAACAGCACAACGAACGTCCCTTTCAGGCGCTCTTCAAAAACGATCCAAAATACGCGCTCGCAAACCAAATGGATTACCTGCTGTATCGCGCCGAGCAGGAGTATGAATTTCGGCAGGGAGATCTCCCTGCCTTGATGGATGGCGGCTTCGATTTGGACTTCCACGGATTCACGCGCCTCTTTCACACCCGTGGATTGCTCAACGATGCCGAATATGACCTGTGCCGCCGCTTCTACACCCTAACCCGCAGCCTGCTCCCGCCTCCAGACTTGATCATCGCCTTGAGCGCGGACTCACAAACCATCAGCACAAGGCTTGCCTCTCGAAACAGGATCAACATTGCGTCAAGTGAAGATGCGAACCTGCTCGAAGAGTATGTCGGTGAATGGCTGGCAACTGTCCCTGAAGAAAAAGTCCTTAAGTTAGACGTCACCCATGAAAATGAGGAGTACACCCAAAGTGTTCCCTTAATTCTTGATACACTTGACCTCTTGCATAAGTAAAGTGTTGTAGACCACAAAGTCACAAAGGCACTAAGTCACTAAGCTTTTTTCTTTGAGTCTTCGGGACTTTGTGCCTTGGTGGTAAAAAAATGGACTTATGCAAGAGTTCTACTCAAAAAAGGAGCTAAAAATGAGTAACGACCCATTTATCGA
>DAOQID010000089.1:0-17626 GCA_035339375.1 Anaerolineales bacterium
CCGTATAAGATCTGGCTTTCGGCGAGCGCGGCCTGTGTCTCTTCGTATGCACGTGCATTTTGAATGGCAATTGCAGTCTGGTCAGCGAGGATGGATAGAATTTCAATCGCAACTTCATCAAACGCATAGGTTTTGTCACTATGCATATCCAATACGCCGAGCACTTTGTTTTCGATTTTCATGGGAAGAACCAATTCAGATTGAGTTTTTTGGAATTCCTGAGAATCGGAAACAGATTTAATTTGATTGTGATCTTGAGATACTCTCGAATACCCAGTTTGAGCTACAGATGGCACAAAGCCTGCCTGCCCAATTTTATATTGCAGCCCTCCAGCCATTAATTGTTTACCGATTTCACTGTTGGCAGCCACTAATGACGTGTATTCCTGTGTGTCGTCATTCAGGAAAATTCCAACATGATAGTAGTCAAAACGGGCGCTGATCACTTCGGCGATGGCAGGAAGCAATTTGTTGATGTCGCGGATGCTGGCGACGGTGCGTGCAAGTTGAGCCGCGGCCTCAAAGTTCGCCGCACGGCGTTCATTGAAGGCGTTGACTTCATTAAGCTCTCTTGTGCGGCTTTCGATGCGATTCTCAAGGTTTGCTTGTAGAGAAAGGAGCTCCTTATTTGCTTCGACCTGTAGTGCTGCATTGTTTCGAGCTTCTTCTGCGCTTTCATTCAGGCGGGTTATCAGTAATTGAAGCAGAAAAGAAATTGCGATCATCAAAATGCCAGCAATCAAGGCGTCTGACACGTCGGTCTTCAATGCCATTTCTGAATTCGTAATACCGGTCATGTCGGCAAAAGCCACAATCTCCACACAGAGTACGGCGATGGGGGTGGAGATTATCAGGGCGCGTTTTCGCAACAACAATGCGCTCACTACGATTACTGTTGGGAAGCCGAGCATTGAGAGGTCGTGCAAACCGTTGGCGTTGATCGCTGTGTAGGTGACCGCAACAAACAGGGAAACAGGCACTACAATTTTTGCAGGGATCGGATTTCCACGCAGTACAAAGATCAGTGAAGCAATTTCAAGAACCAGCGTTACCGATAATGCAACGCTTGAGGCTGCGTTTTGCGATTCTCTGAAAAATAAGCCAACAACCAGTAAAAGGATGGCGAGGTTGGCAATGATCGTGAAAACGAGGATATTCCTCGTCATTCTTAGGAATGACGGGTTGGTATCTTCGAGGTCTGCGAACCAGTTGGATGACATAATATTGCCGCTCTCCGATTAACTGTCTGTGTCGTTCTTTTTTTGCAACTGAATGACAACTTCAGCGCCGGGCAACGCCCGCCCGATCTCTGCAACTGCGGCCTGCAAAATGTTGTCGCGGTTGGTGAAAGAGCTTACTTTGGATGAGATTTCTCCGATCACGCGTTCCTTTTCAGCCGTCTTTCGGCTTTCTGCCAGCAAGCGGGCGTTGTCGATTGACAATGCCGCACGCTCTACAATGGCGTTGATGATGTCCAGTTCATCGGTGCCGATGGCATTTTCATCCTCTGTTTTGATGTTTAAAAGACCAACAACTTCGCCTCGTAATTTCATGGGAATCGTTAACGAGGTATTTTGGTCATCTTCACTTATTTTGTAGATCGTTCCGGAGCGCACAACTTCTTTTGCACCAGGTACTTCCATGGGGTCAAAAAGCAGACTTGATTTCAAGCCCTGTTTGCGGATTCCAGAAAGTTTTTGAGAACGGACGAATTTACTCCAGCCTGCTTGAATATTGCGGCGATATAACAATTGCGACTCAAGCAGAACGGTTTGTGTTTCTTCATAGGAACGGGCATTGGCAATGGCTATGGATACCTGATCTGCCAATGTGGTTAATATCTGGATGTCATCCTGTGTAAAGGCATTTGATTCCGTGCTTTGCACATCGAGAACGCCAATTAGTTCCTGGCCGCTTCGGAAAAGAGGGAGAGCGATCTCAGAGCGGGTTTCTGGAAGGTCAGGGTTGTTGAAGAAAGTGGCATCCAGTCCGGTGTCCAGCGCGATGCGGGGTTTTCCCGTTCCTGCCACGTTACCCACGATACCGGTCTGACCAATCCGCAATTTGTGATCGCGATTGATCATCCGCTGCCCGCCTTCGCTGTTTGTGGCAGATAACACAGCATATTCCTTGTTTGAGTCCAATAAAAAGATGCCCACATGATAAAACCCGAATTGCTGGCTGATGACCTGGGCAATTTGAGGAAGCAGGTCTTGCAGGTTTTGAGTGGAAATAATGGCTCGAGTTACCTGTGCGATGGTTTGAAACATTTGTGCGCGGTGTTCGCTAATTCGGTTAATGCGGCCCAAATCCTGAGTGCGTTGCTTAACACGATCTTCAAGTAAATTTCGTTCTTCTTCGATCTTCTGAAATGACTCCCGGACACGATTGCGGGAGGATTCAAACTCGACCTGAATAAGCCTGATGCCGTTGACAACGACAACTTCAAGCAATAACGCCGCTGTGATGGCACTTATCCAGGCGTCAAAATCTCCTGGAGTTACACTTTTACTTGAAATGGTGATGGCTCCTGTAACAATCAGCCAGCCTGCGATTATGAACGAAGCCATGGATAGACCTGTCATGATCCAGCCTGCCCGCCATGATAATAAAAGGGTGGCCATGGTAACGGCGGCAAGCATGAAAAGGCGGGCATCTCCACGGATCCCCGTTTCCAAAAGACCGGAGATGCCAAGCAGAAACAATAAACCTACAAGTGTCACTGCTTTAATCGTGTATGGTGCAGGCAGGATGGTGATCAGTAGCAGTGCGATATATGCGCCGATATAAATACCGATAAGAATGGGATCGGCCGTTCCGAGGACGGCTGGAATGATCGCCAACAACCCAAATACGCAGGCGCCAATTAATGTGGCTTGCAGAAATGAGGCTTGCCATCTTGTGTAGGAAAAATCAAGGTTTTCAGAAGGTTGATTCATGATTCAATAAATCCGTGGCGTTTGCCGTGTTTTTACCTAAAGTTCGTCCTTATCATTTATGCCAGAAGAGCCTTCGGTATTGAATTGCAAAATGATCTCCGATCCGCTGATGACGCGTTCCAGTTCCTCGGCGGTGGCTTGAAGGATGTTTTCCACGCTTAGGGCCGAACCAATGCGGGAGGTCGCCTCAAAAATGGCGCGTTCCTTGATCGCGCGTCGTTGACTTTCTTCAAGCAACCGTGCATTTTCCAGGGTCAGTGCTGCACGGTTGGCTGCTGCCTGGGCGATGGTCACATCTTCATCGGTCCAGTTATGATCCGCTTTTTCCTGTTCGAGGCCGATCACACCGATGACTTGGTTGAACACTATTAATGGAACCATGAGGATGTGTTTGACATCCCTGCCTTGGGTGGGTTGTTGATATACGATCGGGTTCCCGTTTTCAAGTTGTTTCATGATATCCGCAGGAAGATCCTGAGGCACAGCCTTGATCTGCAAGCCATCGTATTCGTATGCTGAATGCCTTTGCTGTTCGATGACCGTACGCCAGGTTTGCTGTGTTTGGAAACGGTTTGCGTTGGTTAGCGCAGCCAGATTTTCAGCTACCTGGTGTGCCAATTGCGCGTTTTCAATTGCTGCGGCCAACTGGTCGGCAAGGATCTGGAAAGTTTGCATGTCACGTTCATCAAACGCGGTTGGAACATCTGCCTGAATATCCAGTGCGCCGATTGCGACATTGTAATTGCGAAGAGGCAACACGATTTCGGAACGGGTATTCGGCAGGAATGGATTTTCAAAATGCACAGCATCTCGACCGACATCGAGGGCGATATATGCCTGACCCGTACTTGTAACGTTGCCAACAAGACCGGTCTGACCTACCCGCAGCTTGTATTTTCTTGCAAGAAGCTCTTCAGCAGCGACGCTGCTTGCTGCCCGCAGAATGGCATATTCGCCGCGCTCATCCACCAGGAAAATGCCGACATGATAGAAATTGAATTTCTCGCGGATCAGGCTTGTGGATACATTTAACAATGTGTCCAGATCACGGATGGTTGAGATTTCACGGGCAACATCTGAAATGGTTTCCAATTCGAGGTTACGCCTTTGAATATCGGCTGTACGTTCAAAGACGCGTTCTTCCAAACCCGAAAGACTGTTGCTCAACTGGTTTGTCATGGAGTTGAAGGCGGAGGCGAGCTGGCCGATTTCATCGGTTGTATTGATCTCTGCTCGGGCGCTAAGGTCGCCTTGTGAAATCAAGTTTGCAGTTTTGGTTAGTGCAACGATCGGCGCAGTTAGATTTCTCGCCACCACTGTGGTGAGAATGGAAATCAGGATCAACGCGCCAATGACGAGGGCCGTGTTCGCGCGGGTTTGTGTTTGAACATCAGCAAGGAACAGGGATGTTGGACGGCTGTAGGTGACGACCCAGGGACGAGTCTTCATCGGCGCCACGGCTACAGTGTCATCACCAGGAATGTTGGGTGTGATATCAACCCTGAAGAATGGTGTCACTGATGCGTTATCCAGTGCGTTTTCGAATTCTACGAAGTTCGTTGATTGCTCTTCAGGGGATGTATTCAAAAAGCGTTTTGATTCGACTGCCTGCAAATAATCCACAGGGGAAAGCGGCGCAATGGATTTTTGGATGAGGCCAGAGTTACGGCTGTCTGCAAGACGAATATATACCTCGTCTAGCAGCAATACGAGGGCATTTGCTGATGTTTGCGAACTGTCTACAATGATGTTTTGCAAAACATTGGAGGAATATTTCACCCGCAAAATTCCGAGATAGGTGCCGTTTGAGCTCAGCACTCTGTTTGCAAACGTGATGGTCTTATTGCCATTTTCGTCGTATGCAACTTCTGTAATGACAGGTTGTGTGCTAAATCGTACCTGCGGAAAATACGCTTCGTCAGATTCATTCTTTTTGGCGCGTTGCGGCGCTGAATCCAACAGGATATTGCCGTCAACATCCAGAATGGCATAAGAGATAATGTTCTGACTATCTTTTGAGCTTAGTTTATTGAGCAAACCCTGGGCGCGGAATTGTTCTGGCCTGCCTGTGATGCGCTGTGAATTTGGCAGTGACAGATATTCTGTGAAAACAGAGAATTGCGACTCGATCACAATTGAATTCAAGGTGGTTTGAATGAAAGTGTCGAGGCTGTTGGCGGTTTGTTCCGCACTGGATTGCAGTGAGATTTCAGCGCTGTTCGTCAACGCTTGCTGGGTTTGGAGGTTATCGCGTACGGCGATGATGGTCAGCGGGACAAGAGCAATGAACAGCACGAAAAGCACCAATCGCGTTTGCAGCGACAGGTTGTTTTCTCTTCCTGTGAAGGTTTTGGTTGTCTGTGCCGGTATGTTCTGACTCATGTCTGCCTTTATCAATGCCAGAATGTTATTGCTCTTCTTCGTTCTTTAACGGTCCCATTTGGATGAAGGACCGCGATACACCAAGTACCTGCCCGAGTTCCTGAATAGTGGTTTGCAGAATGCGGTTGAAATCTGTAGAGGCGCCGATCTGGGTGGTGACTTTTGCAATGGTTTCTTCTTGATCGGCACGACGGACGGTTTCCTCGAACAGGCGGGCGTTTTCCAATGCAAGTGCGGCGCGGTCGGAAATGGATTGAACCAATGCGACCTCATCTTCGGTCCACTTGCGGTTTTTTTCCGTTGCTTGAATGTGAATGACGCCGATCACCTGATCGCGGAATTTGACGGGAATGGCAAGGGTTGGAGGAATCTTCCTCGAAGACTGGGACAGTACCACGGTCTCGCCTGATGCGAGTGCCTGTTCTGTGGCAAGGTCGTTTAACGGGCGGGCTGTCACAATGCTGCCATCTGGCAGGTAGGAAAATCCAGCCTGAGTGTCTTTTTTCCTGGCCAGTTTTTCAGCCTGAAAGTAGCCTTGTGAATACCCAAGCTCTCCATTTTCAGCGGCAATGATGCTGTTGATCACGATGGATATCTGGTTGGCAAGCGTACTTAATAGATTGGCATCTTCATCGTTGAAGGCAAATTGTTGCGTGCTTTGCACATCGAGGACACCGATCAACCTGGAGCCATATTTGAGCGGGAGCGCAATTTCTGAACGTGTTTTTGGAAGGTCGGGGTTGTTGAAGAAGACAGCATCCGTACCCGTATCCAACGCAATGCGCGGACGTGCCGCCTGTGCAACATAGCCCACAATACCCGCGCCACCAACCTTCAATTGGTGATGACGATCCATCATGCGCAACCCGCCCTGACTGTTCGAGGCACGCAACACGGCAAACTCACGATTCTTATCGAGCAGGAAAATGCCCACATGATAGAAGCCGAGTTTTTCACTGATTGACCTTGCAATGGATTGGAGCAGGTCTTTGGGCTTTTGCTCTACATTTGCTGAAATCTCTTGTGAGATCTCAGAAACGATTTGAAAACGGGCAGCCCGTTCCTGCACCTGTTGATTGGCCTTTTCAAGTTCGAGGGTTCGGCTGCTGATCCTTTGCTCAAGATTCTTTTTTACTTCTTCCAGTTCCTGGTTGGTGTCGAGCAGTTCTTTGAGCTTTTCCTTATCCAAATTGGCGCGGAAGACTTGAATGCCATACAACAATATACCCAGTGTAAAAACAATACCGCCTGTTCGGCTGATATCACTGGTAAATGCCTGTGCTGAGTTCGCGGCAATGGTCGCATCTGCATAAAAAGGAGCGGTAAAGGTTGCAATTGTGGAAAGCGCAACAAGCCCAAGAAACCCTCTTTGTGAAAGCAGTACACTCGAAACTACAAGAGCTACATGTACGGTTGAAACAATAGAGGCCTCAATTGAAGTAGCCTCGCCCTGGTAAATTCGAATGAAGCCGATCGCTGTAAATGCATAAGTGAACAGGTAGGTTCCTGTCCTGAAACTTGTTGTTCGGCTCAGGGCATAGGATGCCAGCGAAATCAATGTTAGAGCAATGAATACGCCATAACTGCGTGGCCCGGAGAAAATTGCGGCAAAGAAGAGAACACTTGTGATCAGGGTAAGGATCGCAAGCAGCTGGGCACGGCGAAATTGACCGATGTCCTTGATCGATGGGGCGGGCGCAATCAGGCTTTGCCCGATCTGTTGGATGCGTTCAAATCGGGAAGCAGTTTGAGTGTTTAGCGGTGGCTTTGAAATGGACATGACTCTACTCTTTTGCCTTTCCAGCCTGACCTGACAACCCGCTTCTTAACTCAACCTCGGTCTGCTTCTGTCCATCGGGCTGATTCAGCAATTGGAAAGTGATCGAAGCGTCACCCAGCACCTGCCCAAGTTCCTGTACGGTTTCGCGTAGAATCGCATCTGTGCTGGAGACGGCACTGATGCGTGAAGATATATCAGAAACCAGCGACTCACGTGCGCCAGTCTGTTGCGAATCACGGTAGAGGCGGGCGCTTTCAAGCGCACCACTTACCTGGTCTGATAATGAAATGGCGAGATTGACTTCTTCTTGAGTCCATGCTTCGGCAATTTCGGCTTTTTTGAGGCGCATGGCACCAATGGTTTGTCCGCGCACTTTTACAGGAATGCTGATGGTCAGGTTGTCACTGCCAATAATAATATCGCCTGTATCAAAGGCCTTTGCAATACTGGGTTCCACGGTGTCGGAATACGTGCGCGTGGTGGTGGGGGGGGTGGCAATAAAGCCAATGCGGGGCTGGTTGCGAAGAATTTTGGTCCATGCTTCGCGGCTTAATTCACTGTAAGCCGCCCTGGAAGCTTCGAGGGCCTTTTGGGTCTCGTTGAACAGGTTCGCATTTTGAATGGCTACAGCCAATTGTTCAGCCAAAATTTGCAGTGTGGCACTGTCTTCATCTGAAAATGCCTGAGCCTCTGTGCTTTGCACGTCCAACGCGCCAAGGATCTGTCCACCGATAATGAGGGGCAGGGCCATTTCAGAGCGGGTGTCTGGAAGGTCGGGATTGTCAAAGTAAACCGCATCCTTTCCAACGTCCAGAGCGATACGGGCCTTTGCATTTTGTGTCACGTATCCAACGATGCCTGTTTCGCCGACTTTGAGTTGGTGTCCTTTTTCCAGCATGCGGCGTCCGCCTTCACTGTTGGATGCGCTCAATACGGCGTATTCCTTGTGTTCATCAAGAAGAAAGATGCCGATGTGATAATAGCCGAAGTTTTCGTTAATGAGATATGTGGTTTGCTGCAGAAGTTCGGAAAGGTCACGGAAAGACGTGATGGCTTTGCCTACATCTGCCACAGCTTTCAACAAGATACTGCGGCGTTCTGTTTCTCTTGTGCGTTCGGCAATGCGTTCTTCAAAGTTGGTGAATGTGTTGAAAAGGTTTGTGGTGATTTGTTGAAATGTGGTGGATAGATCTTCCAATTCATCACGTGTGTAAATTTGGACAGGTTCCAGGTTTTGGTTGATCTTTTCAGGTGAAAAATGGCCGACATACCAGGCCAAACGCCGAAGCGGGTTGGTTATGGACAGGGTATATACAAATAAGAACACGCCAAAAATAACGGCGATGATCAGGGTGTAAACCCCAAGCGTGTTTTGAAGCTGTACGGCTCTTTGGAATAATTCGGCCTGTGGGAATGCCAACCCAAGAGACCAGCCCGTATCCAAACCAATGGGAGAGTAGGCAATGAACATCGAACGGCCCTGTGGATCCACAGCTTCGGAAAACCCTGTACTGCCCTGGATCATGGAGGTAACCAGGCTTGCCCAGCCCGATGCCTGTGAGGAAGATTGGGCAGCCGCGATCATGGAATCGACCATGGTCTGATATTGTCCGCCATTTGAACCGATGCCAAGAATCACACCTTCAGGGCTTAGCAGGAAGGCATACCCATTTTTGCCTACTTCGATCTTGCTTACGATGTCCTGTGTCTGTGAAAAGGCAATGTCGGCAGTTGCCACTCCCTTGAATTCGCCAGCTTCATTATAGAATGGCGCACTCCATGTCACCATCCATATCTCACCACCGCCTGCATCAAAATACGGCGGTGACAGGACGGGTGTATTCTTTTCTTTTGGAAGTGTGTACCATTCCCAGCCAAAATAGTTGTATTCGGGATTGCCGAGTTGGGTGAATTGCAACTCTCCATTTGCGGCACGGCTGTAATATGGCGCCCAGTAATAAGAATTTGAATGGAATTGAAAAGGTTCATACGCAATGGTGGAACCAAAAACCTGTTCGTTGCGTAGAAGCGTGTTGCGAATGGCTTTTTGGATGGTCTCTTCGTCGTAATTCACTGATTCCGCTGATGCAGCCAGATCAATTGCCGCAGCCCTCGTCCAAATCAGGTTGGAACGAATGAGCTCTGCTTTAGAGTCAGCTTGAAGAATAAGCTCATTTTTCAGCGTGTCGATCAAAGCTGTTTTTGCGGCTTGAATGCTAAGGTAGGCAGATGCAAACAAGGCCAGCAAGAGCAGGGTGATCACCACTACAGGGAGTTTAACTTGCAGACTCACATAGCGACCAAATAAACCTCTCCGTGGAGGTTTGTTCAATGACTTGGTGGATGTGGGTAGGCTGCGAGTACGCATTTAGCTTTCCTTGAGAGACTGATAAATATTATTTCAAACGAAGTGAACTTGTGTTTTTACGAAGCTGGGTTGGCTCAGGTTGTGGCGCACCAATGCTGATTTCAGCTTCCTTGAGGTCAAAGACTCGGCGAAGTTCAGTGGTTGCAGTGCGAACCACAGATTCTACGTCGAGGGTTTCGCGGACGCGGGAGGATATATTTGCGATGACCTGATTTCGCATCGCGTTCTTTTGAGTCTCATCCACCAGGCGGCTGTTTTCCAATGCAAGCGCTACTTGAGCGGCCACTTTTTCAACCAGGATACGTTCACGTTCAGACCACGTTGACGAGATGCCCTTCCTCTTTAGGACGATGTTGCCTATGTTTTGTCCATGGAGGATCATGGGGACATGAAGCCCGTCGGCCTTCTCAGTTTTAATTTTTGAAAAAAGCGGACGTACACCCGCAGGAGTATATTGATATGCAGGTTTGTGGCGACTGGTAAATTTTGACCAAGTCTCACGGGTTTGCAGAGTAGTGTTGGATTCAAGCTCATAAACCAGGCTTTTTGTCTCATCGATCAGGCGGACATTGTCAATGGAAATGGCAACGAGATCTGCAAGAGTTTGAAGCACCTCTGCATCCTGTCCATCGAATGTCCGTGGTTGATCGGAGTGGATATCCAGAATACCAATCACCTGTCCGCGGACCGTGAGTGGCAGCATGATACGCGATCGGGTCAACGGAAAATTGGGGTCACGGATGAAGTTGGCGTCTCCCACATCCATTGCGATTTGCGGGCGTCTTTGCTCAATAACCAGATTGGTCATGTTTAATTTATTTGGTTCGATACGGAAGCCCTGACCGATCAGGCTCTTTCCTGTAGCGGAAGATGAGGCCTGTAAAAACGCCGTCCTTTTGCGTTCGTCCAAAAGATATAAGCCTGAATGATAGTAGCCGAACTCATCTGTTATCAGGCGGGTGGTTTCCGACAATAACTCAGAAATATCCTGAATGCCCGCAATGGTTCGAGTTACGCTCGTTGCTGCGCGCAATTGAATTGCCCGTGCTTCGAGTTCTTCTGTTCTTTCACGGACCCTGTCTTCCAGTTTTTCACGTTCAGTCGTTAAAGAATTGAACGCGCTCTGCATTTCGAAAATGACCTGGGTCAACGCCTTCTTAAATTGATTTGTAGCTACAAGGATGATTGCACTAACGATGGAAAAATCGACCGTATAAGCGGCCCAATCCGTTGCAATGGTGGGGGGGACACCCTTTGCTGAAGGTTCATAAATGCCCAATTGCTGTAGTACGCCCAGTGTTACAAAGGTTAATGCACTGAGGATGAGAGCGATCAAGTCAATGCGATTGTCGAAGAGCAGGGCAGCAAGGATGGTAAATGCGATAAAGAATATGCTGCCATCCAGCCAGGGACCCCACGAAAGGAGCGAGTTTGTCCCAATAATATAAACCATGAAAAGCAAACTGGCGGCGCGGACAGAATATGGGGTTTTTAGAACCGTGATCGCGAGGAGAATTAGATAAAGGCTCGGAAACAAAACACGATCAGTGGCTGATGCAGTTGGAAAGGAGGTTGCGATCAAAGCCGCACCCAGGACGCAGGCAATACGCAGAACAGTAATGATGAACTGTTCGCGCCAGCCTATGTAATCGAACGCAGAAGAGGTGGTGATTGGTGTTTTGCTATTCATTGTCATCATCCATGGTCACTTCTATGTCTACTTCTGCAGCTTCCAGTGCGCGCCCCAGTTCTCTCACTGTGGTTTGGAGGATGCTGTCAATCGTGGTGGAGGCCCATACTTTTGAGGTGATCTCGTTGATCAGCCTTTCACGTGTTGCAACAGATTGGCTTTCTTCCACCAGGCGCGCGTTTTCAAGAGCAAGGGCAGCTTGTACTGCCACAGATTCGATCAAATTCTTTTGTTCAGAGGTCCAGTCACTTGCGCTGGATAGGCTGATCTGACCGATTACCTGATCACGCAGTGTCAATGGAACTTCGATTTCCTGTTTATCACTGGATTCGCTATCGCCTACGGCATATTCGAGTTTTTGTTCGGATGATAGCGACAGCCAGGCACCTTTCAGGTATTGCTGTTGGGTGGCGCTCATTTCGGCAAGGCTTTGTTGCGCTTCAGTAAACAGGCGGGAATTTTCGATCGCAATCGTGATCTGGTTTGCCATGTTTTGATAGGCATCGACATCTTGCTGCATGAAAGCATTTTCTTTTGTGGAGTGTAGCTCAAGCGCCCCGATGACACGATCACCGATGGTCAGCGGAAGCGCAATTTGGGAGCGGGTATAGGGGAGAAGGGGATTATCTGATCGGACAGGATCCGCTCCAGTGTCCAGTGCGACACGGGCCTGTTTTGTCCGCAGTACTGTGCTGACAATGCTTTTCCCGTTGACATTCAAATGATGCTTGTTTTCAATCAAAACCCTGCCGGCGTCACCGGTGGCGGCTCTTAATTCAGCCCATTGGTTGGTTGCATCGACAATAAAGATCGCTGTGTAATAGCATTCGAGTTCGTCGCTGATCAAATACACGGCATGGCTGAGGAGTTCGTTGGGGTCTAGAATGGCTGTGATGGCCCGACCAACACGATTGACCTTTTGCAAGAGCTGGGTGCGGTCTGAAACGCTGGTCTCAAGGTTGTCACGTTCGTGTTTGAGTGCAGAGAGAGTGGACTGGATCTGTTTTTGTGTTTCGAAGATCGCAACTTCGAGCCGTTGAAAACCCAGCACAATAACAACACCAAACAGGATGATCGCCGCACCTGCGCTGAACCAGTCGCTAATGTTGGAAGGGGGAGCGTTTGGATTGATCGGTACGAGGCGACCACTCTGCATTGATATGCCAACCGCAACAAAAGTCAGAATGTTGACAATGATCGCCGCGATGCCTGTTTTGGGAGATACCATAAGGGTTGCAAAAACGATCAACCCAAGGAAGAAGAATAAACTGTCACCTAAAATTCCATGAGTAAATAGTTCTGCCAATGCAAGCGCAAAAATGCTTGTCAGGAAAACGCTCATGCGGATGGAATATGAAAAACGAATAACTGTGACAATGCCTGTCAATACGTAAACTGAGATAAACAAGACCCTGATAAATGTGTTGCCCGCACCACTTAAAGCTGGGATTAAGGCAAGGATACCCAACACCAGCGACCCGATTAAAAGAGGCATGGTGAACTGCTCACGCCAGGATTTGTACAACAGGCGTGTCGCTTCTTCCGGGCTGTTGCTTGCGTTGGTGGTGGAAGGATAACTTTCCATCATCAATTACCTTCCTGTGTTGGGTCGTTGCCGGGGTGAATACGAATCTTAGTGTATTGTGCGCCGGTAAGCCTTGCAAGTTCACTTGCGGTCGTGTTCAAAATGGATTGGATATCGGTTGACCTGCGGATCTTGCTTGTCACTTCATAAATCAAACGTTCTCGTTCTGCTTGAATGCGAATTTGTTCCAACAGACGGGCATTGGCGATGATGGCAGCCAAACTGCCTCCAAGTGTGCCGAGCATTTCTTCGTCGTTTTCTGTGTACGCATCCGTTTGCTCGCTTTCAACGTTCAGAACGCCGAGCAGTTCATTGCGGTATACAAGTGGAATTGCCAATTCTGAGCGGGTGTTTGAACTAATGCGGATGTAACGAGGATCGTCAGAAACATCTTTGATCCTAAGAGGTCGTTTGTGAGCAGCTGCCCAGCCTGTAATGCCGCTGCCAATGGGAACTTGTACTTTGGCAATATCTTCTGCGTAGCCCATGGAAGCCTTGACTTCGAGCAGGTTTTTCTCGCGGTTGGCCAGCATGATCGTAACGCGGTCGCCACCAAGGGTAACCTGAAGGCCGTTCACTGCGTTTTCAAGCGCCTCTTCAAGGGTGGTGCCCGAAGCGGCAGTGGTGGTGATGTGATGCAAAAGACGGTGCTGAGAGAGATGCTCCTGCGTTTCAGCAAACAATTCTGTGTTGACCACGGCAATGGCGATCTGGTCAGCAAGGATCTGCAAACTGCGTAATTTGTCTTCAGTAAACGCATATGGACGGGTGCTTTGAACATCCACCACGCCAAGAATACGTTCACCAACCTTCAGGGGCACTGCGGCTTCCGACCGTGTATCAGGGAACAGGGGGTTTGCATAATAAGTGGCATCTTTGGTCGTATCGCCGACAACAAGACGTTCCCCACGGCTGCTTACATAACCGACGATTGATTTTGAACCAATGCCGATCTTATACCCTGAGCGTTTCATCTGAGCCCCTGCTTCGCCTGTGGCTTCGCGGATGACCGCAAACTCGCCTGGCAGGTCATGTAGAAAGACAGATGCGTGGTAAAAATCGAAACGTTCACGAATAAAATTGACGGCTTTGATAAGAAGTTCGTCAAGGTTGAGAGATCCGCTAATGTCACGTGCAATTTCAGCGGCAGTTTCCAATTGGAGCGCCTTGTTCTGGCTTTCATCCAGAAGGTGGGCATTGTGGATTACCCCAGCGACCTGGCCAGCAATGGTGTTGAAGAATTTCAGATCTTCCTCGTCGAAGGCATGTTCTTTTTCAGTATCTTGAATGATCAACGCGCCGACTGGTTGATTTTGCACCAACATGGGGGCGCCCAGCCAGGAACGTCCTGGCTTGCCTGAAAATTTTGCACCCAGTTCGATCATTCTTCTTTCGGCATTTTCCACGATCATCAACGGTTGGCGAGTGCGGATCAAGATGGAGGTCAGGCCTTCACCGAGCGGGAAGGATTCGATTGAGGTGATTTTGTCATCTTCGTAGGCGAATGGAATACTGACCGTGTTATCTCTTTCATTGTATAGCGCAACAATAAAGGCATAGTCGCCGATAACCTGTCGGATCTTGGCATGCAGATTCATGAAGAAGCTTTGCATATCGGAGGATGTTGCGACCACTTCGCTGATCGAGGCAAGTGCCTCCACTTCACGGAGATGTTTTTCCGTTTGTTGGATTGCATCCAGCTTTTCCATGGTCACGGACATGAGGTCTGCCAGATTGGCATATGGCTGTACGATTGCATTTGAAAACAATTGCTGCCCACCCATGATAATGACAGTATGCAGCAGACCACCTCTCCGCAATGGAAAAACTGCAGCGGAGGAGAATCGGAGTGTTTGCATAATGCTGTCGAGTGCGGCGGGAATGTTTTTGTCTTCAGAAGTGATGATCACTTGTCCGTTGTGCAGGTAGTTGTGAATGTCCACAACAGACGCCTCGCTGGCACTTGGCAGGCTGATCTTTTTTACGCTGTTTCCGCTTTTTCCATCGGTTTGTGAGAACATCTCCAGCTTGTTATTTACCACCCGTAGAATAATTACGGGGTAGGGAGCATCTGCAAAGGCGTCGCGTCCAATTTCCAGGATTTCATTCTCGGTATTGGCTTCGGCTATTAACCTGCTGGAGCGATATAGTTGGGCAAGTTCTTCAAAATTGATCTGGCTGGTCTCTGTCAGACCAGTAGTTTGGATGGCAGTAGCGATCTGACTGGCCAAAGTCTGTAACATGGCGACCGTTTCAGTGTCAAAAACGCCCACCTGTATGCTTTGTACATCCAGAACACCCAATACAAGACTGCCAATTGAGATTGGAAGACAGGCTTCAGAACGTGTCTCAGGCAGCAATTCGTTTTTTAGGTGGATCGGATCTTCTGAAACGTCGGAGGCGATCCGCGGCTGATTGTTGGTGCTTACCCAACCAACGATCGATTCTGAGTTTACTTCCAGCCTGTATTTTCTTTTTATCAAGGCGCTGGTTGCAGAACCGAACCCCGTTTTGAACTCAAGCGCCTTTCCGCCTGGGTCCATCAAGAAAACACTGGCTTGATAGAAGCCAAATTCACGCACAAGCAGTTCGACGGTTTTATCAAGCATTTCGTCGAGGTTCGAAAGTTTTGTAACACTTTGCGCCACTTCCGCGGCAGTGCGGATTTGACGACTGCGTTCGTCAACTGTTTGCTCCAATGAGCGATACAGGCTTCCAAGCTCTTCGGCCATGTGGTTGAAGGAACTGGCTAGCAAGCCAACCTCATCGTCGCTTTTGATCTCAGCACGTTGACTCAGGTCACCGTCTGCAAAGCTGTGGGCGATCTGTGAAAGTGACTGCAAGGGTTTGATGACGCGATTAATAGTGATTGCCAATGCAAGGCCGATGGCTAATAAAGTGATCGTAGTAAGAATTGCAGTAAACGGCGCCAGACTGGTCAGGCTTTTATATGCTTCGGTCGTGTCGGTTTCAAGGATCATCCAAACTTGAAGTTTGGGAACCCATTGAACTTGAAAGACTTTGATCTTGTTTTCTGCGGTTGTGGTTTCAATGGATCTGGGTGAGACGCCGCCATCAAGCCTGGACTCAGTCAAGGCAGTTTCAAGCTCTGATTGAGCTTCAAGAGGAGATGTTAATAGCGTAAACCGATTGGCTTCGGGCTGGCTCTGGAAGAATTGCTGGTTGGAAAGCACCAAATAAGCTGAACTCATCGGCAGGCCGGATAGGGACTGCATCGAATTTTGGATGCTTTTCTTTTCTGTGATCCCTACAACGAAGCCCAGAACGGCTCCCTGTTTCGTCTCATACCTGAGGGTGGTGACAAGAAGCAACTCCTCCTCGTATAAAGGCGAAAGCCCGTAAAGGGCCAGGGTGTGTTGAGTATCAAAATCTTGACCAATGATTGCTGGGTCGAGCGTTTCCCCCTGCCACTTTTCTTCTGTGGCAATTTTTATGTTTCCATTCGTATCCAGTAAGAGAAATTGATCGAATGCAGGCATGTTCTCGTGCCGATTCATGGCACTAAACTCCTGCAGAATTCCATCTCTCAGGACCTGAAACTCATCCGTTTTGGGGTCGGAGTGCAGTGCCAGTTCCAGCATGATCTGAAAATCACTGCTTGCCAATAGATCCTGAAAATGGACTTCCTTGTCTCCAACTTCACGGTTGATGATATTTAATTGTGATACAAACAGGTTTTGAGCTTGGTTATTTGCCTGCTCACGAAGCAACGTACGCGTACGGAAATAAGCCGTTCCCGCCATGAGAGCGAGAGGGATGAAAGTAAAGATTAAGAGCGTTCGAACAAGAGTACCTGTCAGACTGCCCTTGTATCTTTTTTGTTTAGAGTCTAATCCGGGCGTCGTTTGAGTCGCTGTCATTGAAAAATTAACTATACTCCCAAACAGGCTCTCCACTCAAAATGCGGCGAATTTGATCGGGGAAACGGTCGGGGTCAAGCGGTTTACCCAAAAAGCCATCAAAGCCAGAATCTTTGGCCTTTGCCATTTGCTCCATACTGGCTTCTGCGGTCACAGCAATGATCGGCACCGCTTTGAAACGCTCAGAAGCGCGAATCTTCTTTAATGCGCCATACCCATCTTCATAGGGCAGGCGGATATCCATAAGAATAAGGTCAAGGCGGGGGAGTGTGTCGGCATACTCTACCACTTCATAGCCTGATGTCTTCCATTCACAATGAATTCCCAGATACCCGAGCATGCGTGCAATCAACACAAAGTTGGAAACATTGTCCTCAACAACCAGAACAGCCGCATCTTTTGGGATGTTTGGTTTCCGAATCGGTTGAGTATCTGATATGGCAGGGATTTGATCAGACATTAGAACTCCTTGTTATATAGCGCTCGATCTGCTGGGTAAGCGTATCAATATCAATGGGTTTTTGAATATAACCATCACATCCCGCTTCCAGTGATTTTTCGCGATCGCCGCGCATCACATTTGCTGTGACTGCCACAATGGGGATTTTTGTAAACTTTTGAACTGATTTGATCTTTGCTGTAAGGGTATACCCGTCCATATCTGGCATATTAATATCCATCAGGACCAGGTCAATGTTGCCTTTTTCAAGGTTTTCGAGTGCCTGACTTGCATTAACTGCTTCGATAACAGAATAATCCTCAGATTCAAGAACCCTGCGAATCAAACTTCTGTTATCAGGGTTGTCTTCCACGTAAAGTATAGTACCTTTTTTTGTTTCCGGTATCATACGACTGCCTCCGACCTGAATTTTACTGTAAGTCATGCCTACCTACATAACAGCAACCTTACAGATGGAATAAAAAATCGAGGCAGGCAAATCCTCGACTTGTTAGAGCGGGTGATGGGACTCGAACCCACGATATCTTGCTTGGGAAGCAAG
>DAOQID010000090.1:0-17248 GCA_035339375.1 Anaerolineales bacterium
TCCCCGCTGAAAAACGGCTTGTTTTTGCTGTCTAATCGGCTATACTACGAATACCTTTATCATTTTCAGCACTCGAAACGAGACCGTCATGGATAAAACCATCCTTGAAATCCCAACCGACCTTTTGGAAGCGGCAAAACTGACAGCCGACGAGGCAAAAACGGAACTGGCCATCCGCCTTTATCAATTGCACAAACTCAACGACGAACAGGCTGGCGTACTGGCAGGCAACCCAAAGCTCATCGAAGAAATGGCGTGGAACAACCGCAGCACAGGCCGCTTCGATATGGACGAATTCCTCTCCTGGGCCTCGCACGACCTGAAAACCCCGCTCAACGCCATCATCGGCTTCACCCGTGTGGTGATGAAAGGCATGGACGGCCCCGTCAACGACATCCAAACCACCGACCTCACCACGGTCTACAACGGCGGTCAACGCATGCTGGCGCTGATCGGCAACCTGGTGGATATGGCCCGTCTCAACAACAGCGAGATCACCCTCAACCGCGAACCCTGCGAATTGCGCAGCATCCTCGTCAACACAGCTGACCAGTGGCAGGTCAAGAATCCCAACAAAAACCTCACAACCGATATCATCATCCACGAACCCGTTTACAACATTGACCTGGCGCGCGTCAACCAGATCGTCACCAGCCTGCTCAGCCTCGCCGCCACCCGCGTCGTCGAAGGGTCGCTCTCCCTCTCCGCTCGCGACAACGACAACGGCGCGGTCATCACCGTTCAAAGCACTGGCCGAAAATCACGCGACAAATTTGAAATGGACTCAGCCATGCTGGGTTTCATCAGCTCCTCGCTGATCAAATTGCACGGCGGAAATACAGAATCGGTCGAAGAGACCGAAGACGGCATGATGATCGTTTTCCACCTGCCGCGCTGACTCATCCACGCCTCCGCGTCATGACGTATAATCACGTCAACTCAACGCGGAGAATGCAGGAATGTCTCAAATCTACGATTATGTGATCATTGGCTCGGGGTTCGGGGGAAGTGTTTCAGCAATGCGATTGGCCGAAAAAGGATATTCGGTCCTCGTTCTCGAAAAAGGCAAACGCTTCAACGATAAAGATTTCGCAACCTCCAACTGGCAATATTGGAAATATGTCTGGATTCCCGCCCTGCGTGCGCATGGCATTTTGCAGATCGCCATCCTCAAAGGTGTGATGGTGCTGCACGGCGCAGGTGTGGGCGGCGGAAGTTTGGGCTACGCCAATGTGCTCGAAGTGCCCAACGAAGAGACCTTCGCCACCCCCGCCTGGAATCAAAACATCAAATGGGGCGATGTCCTGCGTCCGCACTATGAAACGGCGAAGAAAATGCTTGGCGCAGCACGCAACCCCAAATTATGGAAAGCCGACCTGCTGTTGAAAGACTTTGCAGAAGAACGCGGCATGGGGCACACCTTCCGCGCCACAGATGTCGGCGCGTTTTTTGGTGAGGCAGGCGTTACCGTGCCCGATCCATTCTTCGGCGGAGAAGGTCCCAACCGCGCTGGGTGCCAGCACTGCGGTGGATGCATGGTGGGATGCCGCCACAACGCCAAAAACACCCTGCCGAAAAATTATTTGTATTTCGCCGAGAAAAAAGGCGCGCAAGTCAAAGCCGAGCTCGAAGTGATGGATGTAAAACCGCTTCCAACTGCGCTGGAAACTGGTGCCCGATACGAAGTGCATTATCGCCCCTCCACTTCCCTGCTCAAATCGCAGCACATCGTCCACGCCAGAAATGTGATCTTCTCCGCAGGTGTGATGGGGACCATGAAATTGCTGCTGAATCTGCGCGACGTGAAGAAGTCACTGCCCAAACTTTCGGCGAGACTCGGCACAATGGTCAGGACCAACTCAGAGGGCTTGTTGGGAAGCGTGGCACGCAGATCCGACATCAACTACTCGGAAGGCGTATCCATTTCATCCATCTACAACCATGATGAGATCACCCGCATCGAACCAGTGCGCTACCCCGATGGCTCGTCGTTGATGCGCTTCCTCGCCGCACCGTTGATCGACAACAACGCCAGCATCCCCATGCGGATCATAAAATTTTTAGGCTGGGCGCTCACCCACCCCATTGATTTTGCAAAAGCAGCTTTTCTGCCGGGCTGGGCGCACAACGTGACCATTTTGCTGGTGATGCAAAACGCCGACAATCGAATGCGCTTTCGAATGGGACGCAGCCTGTTCACCCTTTTCCGCACTGGTCTGGTCGCTGATGAAGAACCTGGGTTCAAGATCAACGCGCAGGTGAAAGGCTCGCACGAGATCACACGCGAATTCGCCAAACGGACGAACGGCGTGGCGCTCGGCTCGATCGGTGAAAACCTGTTGGGCCTGCCCACCACCGCGCACATCCTTGGCGGCGCACCGATCGGAAAATCCCCCGAAGAGGGGGTTGTTAATGAAAATTTCGCTGTGCATAATTATCCCGGCTTATACATCATTGATGGTTCGATCATGCCTGCCAACCCGGGCGTGAACCCTTCGCTGACAATTACCGCATTGGCCGAATACGCCATGAGCAAGGTGCCGCCCCGCAGCGCAACCACTGACTGAACAAGCCAAAACAATTTTTGAGGAGATCTCTTTTAAATGCCTGAATCGATCATGGAATATTGGAAGTTTGACGAAGCCGACCTCGGTGCGAACCGTCTGGGTCAATTAACCGAAAAGCAGAAGAAATATCTTGTCGGCGAACACAAATCGCAGCGCAGTGTGTTTCTTGGGGTGGGCGGCGTGGTCGCCTTCCTGTTCTTATGCCTGCCAGCGCTGTTGATCGGGTCGAGAGTGGTATTGCCCATGCTGCTCAACGGCGATCTCTCAGACTTGCAGGACATTCTGCCCCTGGCTGCCATGGGTGGTTTCGGCATTGTTTTTACCGGTATTGCAGTGTTAACCGTTGGGGCTGTGGTGGCTATTTACGTCATGCGCGCCAGCAAACCCGCCGAAATAACCGTCACAACCGCAAGAGGCAAAGTGGAATACACTTGGGGCACAAAACGCGTCAGCACACCGGGCAGCAGTGTCCGCAGTTATGAAGATGTAAAAGTGCTGCACTTGAATCTGGGCGATAAAAAATTCGAAGTGAAGGAAAGCCTGCAAGAGCTCATCAAAGAAGGCGAAGACTGGTCGGTTTACTACACTTCGTATCCGTTCAAGTTTTTATCGGCTGAAAAGAAATAAATGTCCATGAGTTTTTCCACCGCGCGCGAATTCGCCCAGCAATTGGATACCCACGACAGGCTGGCCGCCATTCGCAACGAATTCGTCATCCACGACCCGAATCTGATCTATCTCGACGGCAACTCACTCGGCCTGCTGCCCAAAGCGGCACAGGCCAAAGCCCGCCAAGTCGTGGAAGAACAATGGGGCGTGGATTTGATCCGCGGGTGGAACAAAGGCTGGTGGGATTCTCCTGCGCGGGTGGGCGACAAGATCGGTCAACTCATCGGCGCAGCAGCAGGGCAGGTTTTGGTCAACGACACGGTCTCACTCAATTTGTTCAAACTCGCCGCCGCCGCGCTCACCTTGCAGCCCAGCAAGACCCGCATCATCACCGACACTTTCAATTTCCCATCTGACCTGTATATTTTGCAGGGCATCAGGCAGACCTTTGGCGGCCGCCACGAAATCATCTCCATCGGCGCAAGCGACAACGACATCACCCCCGACCTTGCGGCGCTTGAAACTGCAATTGACGAAAACACAGCGCTGGTCACACTTTCGCATGTCACCTTCAAAAGCGGCTATCTCTACGACATGCAGCGCATTACAGAACTCGCCCATAAAAAAGGCGCCCTCGTCCTTTGGGACCTGAGTCACTCCGTCGGCGCGCTGCCCATTCACCTTGATGCCTGCAATGCCGATCTTGCCATCGGCTGCACCTACAAATATCTCAACGGCGGCCCTGGCGCACCCGCATTTCTCTACGTCAACAAATCCATTCAGGAAAAACTATCCTCGCCCATCTGGGGCTGGTGGGGGCAAAACAATCCGTTCGATTTCAGTCTCAATTACCAACCCGCCCGCGGCGCAGAACGTTTTCTGGTCGGCACACAACCCATCCTTTCCCTGCTTACCATGGAAGCCGCCCTTGAACCCACCCTGCAAGCAGGCATGGACTCCATCCGCGAAAAATCCATTTTGATGACAGGCTACGCCTCTTTCTTAACCGAAAGTTGGCTCGCCCCCTTCGGCTTTTCGCTCGGCTCTCCGCCTGACCCTGCCAAACGCGGATCGCACATCAGCATCCGCCACGCAGACGGTTATCGCATCAACCGCGCCCTCATCGAAGAAATGAACGTCATCCCAGATTTCCGCGAACCCGATAACATCCGCCTCGGTTTTGCGCCCCTGTACACCTCATTCACCGATGTATGGGAAGGCTTTGAGCGGATCAAACGTGTGATGGAAGAAAAGCGCCACGAAAAATATTCGAAGCAAAAATTGACCGTAACTTAACACAGGCACAAAGAGAAACACCTTCTTTGAAACGCAAAGGAGAAAAATGACCACCAAACCCGACACCATCAAGATCTCCATCATGGAGAAAGAGGAAATCTCCGCCACACATGCAGATTTGCACGTGACCATCAAAGGCACATCGCTGGTCAGCGGGAGCGAAGCGATGAAAAAAGCCAAGGAGGTGAATCAGCTTGTTGAAGCACTGACCAGCCTCGGGCTTAAGAGCGAAGCGTTCTTCCTTCAGGGTGTCCATCTTGAACAGGCAGGCGGCGCTCTGTTAAAGTCATCCAGCGCGGTGTATCGACTCAAGATCCGCTGTGAAGATCTGGAAAAACTGTCCGCGATCCTCGATGGCATCTCCGCGCAAAAGAACGCCACGCTCGAACGAATCGAATGGCGATACGATGACGAAGAAACCCGCCGACAACTGCTGAATCGCGCGCTTGAAAATGCAAAGAAAAAGGCCCAACAGGTGGCGGATACCCTGAGAGTGAAATTGATCGGGGTTTATGATTTTCTTGAAACACCGATGGACGATGAAGCACCGCGGTTTCAAGCGCAATCGGCTCCCGTGTTTCGTGGAGCGCCAGCCCCCGCCGAACAAGGCTTGGGAATGGACATCCAACACACGAAAACCCTGCACATGCGCGTGGACATTTGGTATCGGGTTTCAGAACTTCAAGACTAGCTCTTTTGTTCTACTAATGATAAAATCCTTCCTCCCCACAAAGGAAGGATTTTTATGTCCCCAACGATCAACGTCCAACAACTTAGCAAGACCTATCAAGTGCCTGAGCGCGAAGGTGGTTTTGGCGCGGCAGTCCGTAGTTTTTTCAAACGCAAATACAAGGATGTAAAAGCGGTTCAACAGGTGAATTTCAAGATCGAGCAGGGAGAGATCGTCGGTTTCCTTGGCCCGAACGGCGCGGGAAAGACCACCACGCTCAAGATGCTTTCTGGTTTACTGCACCCCACTGGTGGAAAAGCCGAAGTGCTGGGGTTTACCCCCTGGGAACTCAAGCCTGAATATCTGCGGGTGATGACCCTTGTGATGGGTCAACGCAACCGCCTTTCGTGGGATATCCCCGCGGCAGATTCGTTCCTGCTCAATCAGGCCATTTACCGAATCCCTGACGATGAATACAAAAAGACATACAAGGAACTGGATGAACTGCTTGAACTTGAGCCGTTGATGAAGAAACCCGTGCGCAACCTTTCGCTTGGCGAACGCATGAAATGCGAGATCGCCGCAGGGCTGCTCCACCGTCCGAAAATTCTATTTCTGGATGAACCCACCATCGGTCTCGACATCACGGGGCAGGCACGCATCCGCGAGTTTCTGCGTGAGTACAACAAACGCACAGGCGCAACCATTTTGCTGACCAGTCATTACATGGCAGATGTGACCGCGCTTTGTGAGCGCATCATCATCATTCATCATGGCAGCCTCAAATATGATGGCGGCATCAACGACCTCTCCAAAAAGATCGCCCCATTCAAATTGATCGGGGTATTGCTGGCAGAATCCAATTCGCACGACCTTTCAAAATATGGCGAGCCCGTTCAAAACGAAGAAGATGCCGAGAAGCAGTACATCCAGGTCAAGGCTGAGGATGTGACGCGGGTCACTTCCAGGCTGTTGGCAGATCTGCCGATCCACGACATTACCATCGCCGATCCGCCCATTGAGGATGTGATCGAGCAGGCATTCAATCAGTAGACCATCAGTCATTGCAGGCAGGCTTTAACCTGACGAGCGCCTTCCGGGCGCATCGTGCAATGAAGAAAGGAAAATCCATGTTACTCATCTTCAAACGTCTCTGGCAGGTAAACTGGGCGGAGCAGTGGCAATACCGCGCCAACCTTGTGATGTACCTGCTTTACTGGCTGGTCTCCCCCATTATTTACCTCGCCGTATGGACGAGCATTGCCAATGCAAAGGGAGATGTAAGCGGCTTTACGGCCAACGACTTCATCACCTACTACATGCTGATCATCATCTGCGACCAGCTCACCAGCAACATCTTCATTCACATCTTCGCCTACAAAATTCAGGACGGCACACTTTCAGGTGAATTGACCAAGCCAATCCACCCTGTTCTGACCAACAGCCTGGTGGTCAATATTGCAAACAAGATCTTGAATGTCATCGTCCTGATCCCCGTATGGGCCATTCTGTTTCTGATTTTCAAGCCAGACTTCAGCAGCGTCACTCTGCAGGGAATTTTGCTGTCCATTCCAGTCATGGCGGTTTCTTTTCTGATCGGGTACCTGCTTTCTGCCACCATCACCTCCCTCGCATTTTGGACGACACGCGTGTACTCCATTCACGAGTTCTACTTTGCCCTCATCCTGCTTTTCTCGGGTCAATTTGTGCCGCTTCCGCTCATGCCAAAGGTAATCCAGGATATCGCCCAATATTTGCCGTTTCAGTTGTTGCTTTATTTTCCCGTCCAACTTATTCTCGGAAAGCTCAACACCAACCAGATCGTTCAGGGATACATCATGGCAGGCGTGTGGCTGGCGGTCTCCATTCTTCTTTTCAACTGGGTCTGGCGCAATGGCGTCAAGCGTTTTTCAGCCGTGGGAGCATAAAACATGCAAACACTCAAGCTTTTATCTGCATTTCTAAAAATGAACATCCAAATGTCGCTGGCTTATCGGGCGGATACGGTTGTGAATATTGCGCTCAACCTGATGTGGCTCGGCTGGGAATTACTTAGCCTTAACATCATTTTCAACAACACAGAAACCCTCGGCGGTTGGGGCCTTGGTGAATTGATCGCACTGCTGGGTGTCTTTCGGCTTGTCAACACCATGATGATCGCGTTCATCTGGCCAAACACGGAAAAATTCAACCAGAGCATCCGCGATGGCTCCATGGATTACACCATCCTCCAGCCAGTCAACAGCATGTTTCTGGTCACTTTTTCACGCATCACCGTCTGGCGTTTCTGGGATCTCATTCTGGCGGTCGTGCTGATCGTGGTGGGGATCAACATGAGCGGAGACACAACATCCGCGCTTCAAATCCTGACCTTTATCCTGCTCACCATCACGGGCATGCTCGTCATCTACAGCCTGTGGATCATTCTGATCGCAATGACCTTCTGGTTCACCAAATTCGATAACAACGTCACCATCCTGCAGGCACTGTTGGATGCAGGCCGATATCCCGCCACGGTGTACCCTGTCTGGTTAAGGGTGATCGTCACGTTCATCATCCCCATTGCCGTTGCAACAACGGTGCCACTGCAAGCCCTGCGCGGTGACCTGACCCTTGTCAACATCCTGATCTTTACGGCCATCGGGTTTATCAGTTTTGGGATCGCCTCACAAGTCTGGAAGGCTGGCCTCAAAAGATACAGCGGCGCGAGCAGCTAAAAAAACAGGCGACCAGAGATTCTGGTCGCCTGTTTTTACTTTGAATGCTTTTCGACATACACCTTCACAGCCTCGCGCATAAACTCAGCGAGATTCGGGTGCATCTTGTCGAAATTGGCTTTGAAGCGTGGGTCAGAGGAGTAGCCATCAGCCAGGCCAGGCAATTGATCAAGGCTCGGCGTCCAGAAGTAGTCCATGTGTTTGCGCCAGCGCTCGACGATGGCTTGCACTTCAGCCGAGGCCGCGCCTTTTGGCATCGCAGCGACCATATCCATGTAAACGGCTTTGCCTTCCGCCAGAATGGCTTCCTTTTTCGCCGCGGAATACCCCTTCCACTTGCGATTTGATTCGCGTACGGTCTCGGGGTCGTACATTTGCTCGGCTTCTCTGGCGTACTTCTCCTGCACTTCTTCACTAAAGCCTTCGAAAAGTCCTTCTTCGCTCATTTTCGTTTTTCCTTTCAAATGTTGAATCGTATTATCCACAGTTTGGATCAGGCGATTTATCCGAACCGCCTGTTTGCTCAAGGCATCCTTGTGGCTTTGCAGCGCGCCAAGCACATCAAAATCACGGCGTCCCATGATCTTTTTGATCTCGTCCAACGGAATATCCAGTTCGCGATAGAACAGGATCTGCTGTAACTTCAACAGGGCATCCTCCCCGTAGTAGCGATAGCCATTCTCGCCAATTCGGGATGGCTTGAGGAGCCCGATCTCGTCGTAGTGGTGCAGCGTCCGCGGAGTGACGCCAGCCAGAGTGGAAAGCTGCTTGACTGTGAACATGTCGCTACTATAAACCCTGACGTTACGTTAATGTCAAGGATTTTTTGGATAGCAGGTACAATAAGCCAAACGGAGTATTTTTATGGAATCCTGGCTCACATCCACCCCTTACCCAGGCATGATTCTATGGATCGTGCTCTACATCAGCGATTATTACATGACCCTGAATTCCGCAAAGGGATTTCAGGAAATCGGTCATTTTCATTTCGAAGGCAGCTTCGAACTCACGCCGCAATTTCAAGAAGATATTAATAAGCAAAAAAGAATCTCAAGAAGGCACATCATTTTCCTGGTGGTATACACGCTGGTCATTTTGGTGGCCTGGTGGTTGTTCGCCAAAACGCTCAAGGCTGAATGGCTGTACTCCATCTATCTTGGCACGCTGATCCTGATGGAAGTGGCCGTACACTTGCGTCATTTCCGCAATTTGCACATGGTGAAAGCCATAAAAAACGAAGGCGGAGTGGAAGGTGATATCACCTATCAGAAAAAACTCTCCTACCGAATTTCAGCCAACGAATTTCAAACCTTTGCATGGCTATTTTTTATTGTAGCCGTCATTACCTATAGTCCATTTTTCCTTGGCGGGGTTATCTCTTGTTTTGGGATCAGTTTCAGACACAACGCCTACGCAAAGCGCGCGGCGGGAACACCAAAGGCTGTACATGCAGATCATTCATAAAGACGAAGACATACTTGTAATCAATAAACCCGCCGACCTTCCTGTATTGCCCGATGGTTGGGATAAGGATGCTCCCTATCTTGTAAAAATGCTTGAAGCGGATTTTCCAAAAGTCTGGGTCGTGCATCGTATTGATAAAAGCACCAGCGGCATCATCATCTTTGCATTGACTGCCGAAGCGCACCGCTCGCTGAACATCCAATTTGAAAAACACCTTGTAGAAAAAACCTATCACGCCATTCTGAACGGCTCACCAAAATGGCTCGACAAGATCACCAAATTTCCGCTGCGCGCCAATGTGGGCAACAAACACCGAACCGTTGTGGATAATCGGAATGGAGTCCGTGCTGAGACGAGATTCAGAATCTTGAAACAGAATCAACTTTCGGCTTTGGCAGAGGCGCAGCCGATGACGGGGCGAACGCATCAGATCAGAGTCCATGCCTACGCGTTGGGCTATCCGCTTTTGGGAGACATCCTCTACAGCGCCCCCGAAACTGATATCATCTCACGCGCCGCATTACACGCGTATTCATTATCGTTTGATCATCCGACATCAAATGAACGGCTTACTTTTACCGCCCCCTACCCTGCTGATTTCGAAAAAGCGTTGCAACTTTTGAAGTTGGCAAGTTAAAAAGTTTGCAGGTTGACAAGTTAAAACCTGCCAACCTGCAACATTCAACTTTCAACTTTCAACACGAATTATGAAATTTTTCTTGCTTCCATGTAGAAGCGTTTTTCACGCGCCTCACCCATTGAAAAAGTTTTTCTCGGCAACGCGCCATCGAGGATCACGGTCTTGAACAGATCGGATTTGTGCATGCCCGCAAGATAAAAGCCTGCATTGCCCGCCTGCAAAGACAGGCGCTCGACAACATCTTCACCGTGAACATAATCCACTTTTTCGGCGCCGCCTTCTTTCAGGAATGAATCGATGAAAGCCTGGATGGTGCCGACCGCAAGATTGGATGACGCGTGCGCGATTTCAATCACGCCAAATTTCCGACCGCCTCCAACCAGACCGATCGCCTGCTTCTGACCCTCGGAAGAGTCCACCTTTTGAATCATCTCTTCGCCGCTGGCGACTTCAGTGTAGCTGAAGTTATCGCCGAAGGTTTTCTTCAACTCCGCGAACAAATCTTTTTTCAAGTTAAACAACACGCGATGGATCGGCTCAAACTCAAGGCCTTCATCGTGGACATTTTCGATCTCAACCAACGCATAGCGCGAGGGATGATCCATGCCGACCTGCGGCTTCATCTTTTCCCAAATGGCTTTGGCCGTGGCAAGCGAGTGATTGCCATCACCCATCGCGAAAAGGAGTACGGGCTGATCTTTGCCGATGTCATACTTGGCGGTGAAGGTTTCAGGCTTGGCAAGTCCGCGCAAAGCCTCGACGACTTTATTTTCGAATTCCTCGCTGACGGCATACCCTGCAAGATGACCACTATCAAGCATGAGATCGAAATCATACAGTTTTTCAAGTTTCGACTTCGCGGCAGACAACGGCTCGATGACAGTGTGATTCGGGTCATCGATCAACACGAGGATGTGCGGCAACTCCATTGCGGCGCCTTCGCGGATCTTGATGCGCGGAGGAAGGCGATCTACGATGGTGCCTTCGGTTGCGCGGATCAGGCTCGATGAGCCTTTGGTGTAATCGTAGCGTTCAAGGTCAAGGCAGAGGATCACGCCCTTGCGAGTTTTTCCCGCCACGGTACGTTCAACATAGATCAAGCCATCACGCGGCTGGAGGATACCGTCGTCCATGTATTTGCGCATGGCGGATTGAATGTTTTGAATGCGCTGGTCGCCGCCTTCTTTTTCGAGATGCACTTCGGGGAAGGTCAGGTTTAGCGTGGAAGGAGCATCACCGACGATTTTTTCCACTTCATGCCAATACTCGGGCTCGGAGGTGAATTGATCGCAGGCGATCACTGCCCACTTTTTCAAGTCGGTGCCTGGTTTGGGGAGATACACTTGCGGAATTTGAATGCCGATGTCGGAAATGATTTTCATGTCTTCTCCTCAGTAAGGGATACGGCGACGCCGTATCCCTACAAGATTATTTCTTCGAAAACGCGATCAACTTGTCGGCAACTTCCGCGCCGACGCGGGCCTGGGCTTCTTTGGTGGCTGCGCCAATGTGCGGGGATGCGATGACGTTATCGAGCTTCATCAGCTTCCAATCAACGGGCGGTTCTTCGGCGAAGACATCCAGCGCGGCCGCTCCAACCTGACCACTGGTCAATGCGTCGTAGAGAGCGTTCTCATCGACGATTCCACCGCGCGCGCAATTGACAATGCGGACACCCTTCTTCATCTTCGCAAATTGACCTGCGCCGATCATGCCTGTGGATTCTTTGGTCTTGGGCAGGTGCAGGCTGATGTAGTCAGACTGGGCAAGCAGTTCATCGAGGGAGACCAGTTTGATGCCTTCCACTTCCTTGACGTAGGGATCATAGGCGACCACGGTCATATCCATGGCGATGGCGCGGCGGGCAACTTCCTTGCCGATGTTGCCGATGCCGATCAGGCCGAGGGTCTTGCCGCCGATCTCATCACCGTCAAAGGATTTTTTATCCCATTTTTCGGCTTTCATGGTGGCGCTGGCTTTGTAGAGTGAACGCGCCATCATCAACATGTAACCGATGGCCAGCTCAGCCACAGACTTGGAATTTGCCAGCGGGGTGTTCATAACCGCAATGCCCTTGGATTTGGCATATTCATGGTCAATGGTATCGAGGCCCGCGCCACCACGGACAATCACCTTGAGGTTGGGGCAGACATCGATCAACGCCTGGCGCACTTTCGTGCGTGAACGCACAACCATGCCATCATAAGCGGGCAATACATTGGGCAGTTCTTCGGGGGTGATGTCGTCGCGCACATCCACGGTGAGGCCTGCGGCACGCATTTGCTCGATATATTCCTGTTCGGTCTTGTCGCAAATTAAGATTTTCATGGGTTTCTCCTTGATTGGGGCAGAAATTAATAACAGGAACCCAACCGACGAATCGGCTGAATTCCTGTTTGGAAGGTTACTTTCAACACGCTGGTCATTCTAACAACGAGAAAAACCTTTGTCAACGACATACATCAGTAGGGAATCATGCCGATTGTTCTTGTAGATTTGTCTGACAACCATTTATAATGAAGTGAATGTATCAGAAAAACCGAACCAGTCCAACGGTCAAATAAGAACCGTAAAAAACCTTCCACATAGTGAACAGGAGTAACCTTATGTCTGATCTCAAACGTGCGTACAATTTCAACCCCGGTCCTGGCGCGTTGCCGCTTGAAGTGTTGCAGCAAGCACAGGCAGAATTGCTCGATTTCAAAGGTACGGGCATGTCGGTGATGGAAATCAGCCATCGCTCAAAGGAATTTGAAGCGGTCATCCAGACTGCAGAGGCGGATCTGCGTGAACTGCTGGGCATTCCATCGAATTACAAGGTGATGTTCCTGCAAGGCGGCGCCACTTTGCAATTTACGATGCTGGCGATGAACCTGCGCCCTGCGGGTGCCTCTGCCGATTACATTGTGACAGGCACCTGGAGCAAGACCGCGATCAAGGAAGCGAAGAAGCTCGGTGCCGCGCGCGCCGCTGCCAATACTGAAGCGGACGGTTTCAACTGCACCCCCGCAAGCCTTGACCTTGACCCGAAGGCCGCATATTTGCACTTTACCTCCAACGAAACCATTCACGGCGTGGAATTTTTCACCGAACCCACCCCGCCCGATGGCGTTCCGCTGGTTTGTGATACTTCATCCAATTTCATCAGCCGCCCCATTGATGTATCGAAATATGCCTTTTTGTATGCTGGCGCACAGAAAAACGCTGGCCCCTCTGGCGTAACCGTGGTCATTGCCCGTGATGACATGATCGAGCGCACCCCCGAAAACCTGCCCGTGATGCTGGATTACAAAACTCTCGCTGCAAGCGGATCACTGCACAACACACCGCCCAGTTTCGCGATCTACATGGTTGGTCTCGTCTTTCAGTGGGCTAAAAAACAAGGCGGCCTCGCTGCCATTGAAAAAACCAATCGCATCAAGGCTGGTCTGGTTTACGATGCCATTGACCAAAGCGGCGGCTTTTATCGCGGCCACGCCAAGAAGGAAGACCGTTCATTGATGAATATCCCCTTCCGGCTACCCAGCGAAGAACTCGAAGAGACCTTTGCAAAGGAAGCCAAGAAGAACAACCTGATCGGCCTCAAGGGTCATCGGTCTGTCGGCGGTATGCGTGCATCCGTTTACAATGCTGTAACCGTTGAAGGTGCCAAGGCATTGGTCGATTTCATGAAAGAGTTTCAAAAGAAAAACGGATAATAAAACGAGGAAACAATAAATTAAAAAGCCTTTGAGTTTTTACTCAAAGGCTTTTTTAAATTTTTGCACAAGGCTTTCGACGCCAAAAACTCTTCCCCAGCGAGAGTGGAGCATTCGAAGATGGAACTAGGGTATCTGCATGGATGCCGTTACATTATCGAACAAAGAAATATCTACCATCGCAAGTTCTGCGATTTTCGAAAGATCGCCGTCTGTAACATGTAAGCCAAGCGCATAAAGAGTGACGACAAAATAGCTGCCATTTCGTTCAACTACAACCTTCCGAAACTGTTGAGGGATATAACCACCAACAGAGCCTATATACCCCGTTAATAATTTAGCAGGATAACCCGAAACTTGGGTATCGGAGATGGTTTCAATAACGGCTCCATCTCCGCGAGGCGCAGTCGGGTCAACATTCATTACCTCAACTGTAATTTTTTCGCCAATTTCAACATATTCATCGCTTACAACGACGACATTCAGAGTACCTGGATAACTCAGAGAATATCCATATTTTGTACTGGTATAGATGCTTTGTGCAGTAACCTGGGTTTCAGGTACTTCAGCAGTAAGAGCAGGAGAAGTTTCAATTGAAACTGGCGGTTCAGGCGAGGAGGAAATGGACACAGTAGCACAGGCTGATAGAACGAATACAAACAAGATCGCAAACGTATTTTTCATAAGTTCCTTTTTTTAATATTTGAAAATTATTGACCATTGCGCGATTCTAATTGAATGACGGATTTGATAAAGTCCCCCAATGGTCTATATTATCTACATTGAAACAGATACGATTCAGAAGCAATTCACTGTAAAAGCTCCATTTTGAGGGGGAAATCAAATATTTATCCATCCTAAGACAGCGAAACAAGAGCACTTTCGAACCGAAATTTCGCAACTCCCATATGAACCCTATGGGACAAGGTTTTCCTAATGACTAAACATGAACCAACAGATTTCATTGCGCAATTCCTGGTCATTAAGCACCAAGTCACGGATCCTATTCGGGAGCTGCGCGCACTGCCATTTCCACTCAAGATGGCCGAATTCTTCAACCTGACCATCTGGGGCTGCTTCGCGTACTGCCTTAATCGCATAGGCGGCCGCCCCCAATTCATGCGCCGCCACATGAGCAACTACACCCGCCTGACCAGCAGCATATGCAGCATAGCGAGATGCTCCTCTTAAATTTCTGGCAGCTGCCATCGCATGACCACCCGCTGCTTTGGATTGAGACATTGTAATCTTGCCTTGCGCCCAAGCGCGCGCAGCTTCAATGGCTCGACGCGGACGATCATCCCCAAGCTGAGTTTCTTCAAACAGATACAAAACATGTTGTGCGCAGTCGGCTGCCCATAGCGCAAGCAATTGATGGTCTATATCCTGAAGAGTGCCGCCACGGCGTATCGTGATAAATCTAGGGTCGCGTTTTTTGGGCAATATCATTCTTTAATATCCTGTATTTTCCTCTGCCCGGAGAGTTATTCTGGCAAAGAATCGCCGGGCAGACCAAACCAGGAGTAGATTTCATATACCAACCGACCCGCTTTAACTGCCGGGTCTCCTTCACACAGTTTTTTTACCTCCTCTTTATCTGTGGATTGGAAAATACCTACACCTTGAAGGTCAGAGTCATCCATAACAGGTCCACTAATTAACAATTTTCCTTCGGCCCGAAGTTGCCACAAGTATCGAAGATGTTCCTTTTGGATGCCTTCCACTTCATCTTGAGGCTGACTACGATTTGGCCCTACTTTGTATAAGCGGACACAATATTGTCTTCCTGTCATGATCCTTTTTTGGATGAACTCATCTGTGATTTCAGCTCTTTCTGTCATTCGCCTGCAACCTTTCTCTATAAGAGTCTCATTTGTCCCATACGGGTACTTAATAAAAACCACCAATAGCGAGTCTTACTGGTGGGGGTTAGCAAAAAGTTACGGGTAGAATCTGACCAAGGGGACAAGATCCTCTTTCAGGAGGTAAAGACCGCACTGCTTCATCGGGAAATTCCAATCAGACAACCTTTTTCAACTCCATTGAGAAATAAATCAAGGCATCAAAAACGCCATCATTGTTTTTCTGGAACTCAATACTTGTTTCGGTCTCAACGCAAAAATACCTGGTTTCCGATTCGGGATAAAGTTCCCAGCGTGGCGCACCTGGAATTGCCTCAATAAACAAGCCTGATCCGTCCTTTTCTATTTGAACGAAAAAGTCAGAATACTCAGGATGTTGGTACTTTCCCACGTACTGAGAATAAACATCAGAACCAACCTGACGGTCAATTTGTTTTTCCATAGGCTGGAAATCCGACCACTCATAGATGCGTGAGAGGCTGCGAATAATTTCCATTGCTACAAAATTGCCGTTGTCACTATTTGTCATCACAACGGCACCCTTGCCGCTGCCTGTGTAGGCCGCGAAGTAGCAACGGAAACCAACATTCCCACCACTATGACCAAAACGAATGATATTATTTTCCAAATGCTTTACCACCAAACCCAATCCATAATCTCCCTGGATCGTCGTAAGCATGCTGTCAGCCATATTTTTTGATAACATCTTATTCGAACGGTTGTTACAAGAATTCATGATCTCAATGGCAAATTTTGCCAGGTCTGTGGGCGTTGACCATAAACCGGCGGCTGCTTTTTCTGGGTATACATGCCATTTCCCCTGGATGGGTATGCCTGAATCAACATGCGCCGTTGCAGCTTTATTTCGCAAATGCGCTGGAAGCGGTTGTTCAAATGTGCTGTCTGGCATATTTAACTGATCCAATATTTCGATCCGCAACAGTTCATCGAACGTTTTATGGGATACATCTTCAAGAATTTGCTGCAAGACTGTATATCCACCCCCAGAGTATCTGAACACGCTCCCAGGTCTAACATCCACACGTATCGGATCTGAATTAGCCGGTGGCAGCCCATCAAGCATTTGCAACAATGATGGTACTTCACCATCAAAATCATAACCTTGAAAGCCGTGAACTGTTAGCCCAGCAGTGTGTGAAAGAATGCCGCGGAGAGTTACCTTGTTTGTGTCTGTAAACTCATTCTCTGGGATCTTCCATGAAGAAAGAATTTCATTTACGTCTTGATCTAAATTCAATCTGTCCTGCTCTACAAGTTTGAGCGCCATCATTGCCGAAACAGGCTTACTAATTGAGGCTGACTGGAACAATGTATCGGATGAAACTGCCTGATTCTTACCCGCCTCCAACACACCATAGCTGCGCGCCCACTCAATCTCCCCATTGTTTATCACGGCAATGCTTAGACCAGGAACACAGAAATATTTCATTCTATCCATCAGGGTGTGTTTTTTTTCGGGAACCCCATGAATGGAAACCGCCGCCAACAAACCATTCTCAACAGCTTGAATATTTTCATTTGACATGTCTATCACCTTTTCTATTGGTTCTGCATGCTTTGTCTTCAAACAACGCTTTTATTTCACTCACTCATGGGAATTAACTTCTGCATGAAAATATTGTGAGAGTACGCGAAGCCGCTCAACGGTTTGCGTTATCTGTGCTGGGACGGAGACGGCAAAGCCATCCAATCAAAAAATGATAC
>DAOQID010000091.1:0-17147 GCA_035339375.1 Anaerolineales bacterium
ACCTGCCGTCCCTGAGTCCCGAGGCGATGGAAACGATCCGTGAGATCTACAATTCACATGTCCGCGACCTGGTTCACAATCACTGGTAATTAATCATCATGAATAAACGCGCCTTGAAAAACGACTTCCTGCAAATTGAATACTTCACGGCCTCTCAGCGGATCATGGGTCTTTCGCTTGTAGGCAAACCCAACATGCTGGCAGATATCAGCGGTATGCCACCCATCCCAACCCCGTGGGGTGATTTTCATTTTCGCGGCGGACATCGCTTGTGGCACTCACCAGAGGCGATGCCGCGCACGTATGCACCAGATACGGGCGAAATGATAATTACCGACCTGCCAGATGGCGTGATCCTTGAAACTCAAACAGAACCCGGCACAGGAATTCGCAAGCGCATCGAAATTCACCTTGCGGCTGATAAACCATCTGTCAGGCTGAAACACACGCTTATTAACGATGGACTTTGGCCTGTGGAATTAGCCCCATGGGCGATCACTCAATTCCGTCTGGGCGGCACGGTGATTTTGCCGATGCCAGTCGGGAACGTGGACGCTGCGGGACTTTTACCCAACCGACAGATTTCCTTCTGGCCTTACACTCGCATCAATGATCCGCGCCTCAACCTGAGAGACGACTATGTCATTTTCAAAGCTGATGCATTGCCGCCCTTCAAAATGGGTTACTTCAATCCCCACGGCTGGCTGGCCTATTGGCTGGATGGCGTTCTCTTCCGCAAGACGTTTGAAGTCCAAACAGGATCGCTGCACCCCGACAATAATTGCAATGCGGAAATATATTGCGGTGACCAATTTGTAGAGTTGGAAAGCCTTGCTCCACTTGAAAAACTGGATACAAACGCATCTGTAACTCACACCGAAACATGGGATATCTTTACCGATCTAGATTCACTGCCAAAAGAAGCACAACAACTACTGGCAGCTTCATAAGCCTGCTCCCGGTGAAATTTCAAAACACCGGGAGTTTTCTTTTCCCAGCCTGACACAGAAAAAAGCCCAGCTTCAACCAGTATAATTTCCTCCATCATGCAAACCACAACCTCAAAAAACACGATCTTAATTCTGACGGCTGGATGCTTCCTCTCCTTTTTCGTCTTCGGTTTTACCGACAATCTCAAAGGCCCCACTCTGCCTGCAATGATCGCAGAACTGAACATCAATTACGGCACAAGTGGAAATATTTTCTTCGGCCAATATCTCGGCTTTCTGATCACATCCTTTATTGCTGGTGTACTTGCTGACCGTTTCGGGTTGAAAACCGTCCTGATCATCGCGGGGGCCTTTCTTTTCATTGGCGTCACCGGATACAGCTCATTTCAAAGCGCAGTTCTGTTGGGAGTTTCACTTTTCCTCATCGGGTTGGGTTTGGGCGCCATCGAGCTTGGTGCAAACGCCGCCATTGTAGAGGCACATCCTGAAAAAAGAGGCCTCTACCTAAATTTAATGGCCGTCATGCACGGACTGGGATCTCTGCTTGCACCGCTTTTTGCTGGTTGGTTGTTATCCATGAACACCAACTGGCGCACGATTTATCGCTGGGACATCGCCCTGATCGCCCTTTTCATCTTCCTTTTTTCTTTTGTGCGCTTTCCAAAATCAAAGGAACACAACAGTATTGATTTCAAACACATTGCCCAGATCGCCTTCAAAGGCAATCTCCCCTGGTTCTATTTTGCAATCGCCTGCTACGTCGCCGCTGAAATCGGATTATCCTCCTGGCTGGTCACCTTTCTGCAGGAGTTACGCAGTGCAAGTGTTACATCAAGCACGCAAGCACTTTCATTATTTTTCACCATGCTAATGCTGGGACGGCTCGGCGGCGGTTTTATTGTTCAACGGCTTGGGTATCTGCGGGCGATTTTATTTGCATCGGTCGGCGCATTGGTCTGCCTGGCAGCTGGCACATTCACAAACTTCAGTGTTCTTCTTCCCATCACCGGGCTTTTTTTCTCGATCATCTTCCCAACCTTCACCGCGGCAGTATCCATTGACCATCCTGAAAGTACAAACTCAATTCTGGGCATCCTCTTCACTTTTGCAGGGTTGGGCGGGTTGATCGGTCCGTGGGCCATTGCATGGGCAAGCGACCTGATGGGGTTGCAACTCGGTTTTTCGGTCGGCATCATTTTCACAGCCCTCCTGCTCTGGGCAATCTTTGTTTTAGAGAAAGGAAAACGAAATGGATAGGATTCTTAATTGGGGATTGCTCTCCACCGCAAAAATAAACCGCGCCTTGATCAAACCTCTCAACGCATCAAAACGGACCCGATTGCTGGCCGTTGCTTCGAGAAACATTTCCTCAGCCGAAGCATACGCTCGAGAATGGAGTATTCCGCGCGCGCACGGCAGTTACGAAGCCCTGCTCAATGACCCGGAAATTGACATCATTTACAATTCCCTGCCCAATCACCTGCACGCTGAATGGACGATCAAGGCGTTGCGCGCTGGCAAACATGTGCTGTGTGAAAAACCTCTTGCTCTCTCACTCGAAGAAGTGGATGCCATGATTGCCGCCTCAAAAGAAACTGGCAAAGTGGTAACCGAAGCATTCATGTATCTTCATCATGAACAAACGGCCAGGATCAAACAGATCGTAGACAATGGCGAATTGGGCACCTTGCAGCTTATAAAAGGGGCTTTCTCTTTCACACTTTCGCGTGAGGGCAATTACCGTTGGATGACGGAAATGGGAGGTGGGAGTATTTGGGACGTGGGATGCTATCCGATCTCTTTTGCCCGTACCCTTGTCGGCGCTGAGCCTGTTGAAGTATTTGGCTGGCAGGTTACAGGTCAGGGTGGAAGCGACGATGCTTTTGTAGGTCAAATGAAGTTTGAGGGTGGAGTCCATGTGCAGTTCGATTCGAGTTTCCGGTCACCGCATCGTTCTTACATGGAAATCGTCGGTTCGGAGGCGGTTTTGAAAATTTCCAACCCATTCAAACCCGGTAAGGATAACAACCTGATTCTGGTCAGAGGCGATGACGAAACGGTCATTCGGGTGAAGGGCGGCGAGTTATACATGGGTGAAGTGGACGATATGTGCGATGCAGTGTTGAATGGCAAGCCTCCTCACGTTTCGCTGGAGGCCAGCCGCAACAACACCGCTGTAATCCTGGCTCTGCTCGAATCAGCCAAAAGCGGAAAACTGGTTATTGTCTAAGTTGTTTTGCGGGTTTATAATTCAGTCACTATATTCTTTTGACTGGAGGATACCATGGCAAGCGTTTCATTTCAGAAAGTGCATAAGAAGTTTGGTGATCTGACGATCATCAACAGCCTCGATATCGAGGTTCAGGACAAGGAATTCCTTGTCTTAGTCGGCCCATCAGGTTGCGGTAAAACCACCGCCCTGCGTCTGCTCGCTGGTTTGGAAGAAATCACCGGCGGCGAAATCAAGATCGGTGATCGCCTCGTGAACGATGTGGCGCCTAAAGATCGCGATATTGCCATGGTATTTCAATCCTACGCGTTGTACCCGCACCTTTCAGTGTACGACAATATGGCTTTTGGTCTCAAGCTTCGCAAGACCCCGAAGGAAGAGATCAAGCGTCGCGTAAACGAAGCTGCAGATATTTTAGGCATTCAAGATCTGCTTCAGCGCAAGCCGCGCCAGTTATCAGGCGGTCAGCGCCAGCGTGTGGCTGTGGGTCGTGCCATCGTCCGCGAGCCAAAGGTCTTCCTGTTCGATGAGCCGCTCTCCAACCTCGATGCAAAATTGCGCGTGCAGATGCGTGCTGAAATCAGCAAGCTCCATCAACGCCTGCAAACTACATTCATCTACGTGACCCACGATCAAACGGAAGCCATGACCATGGCTTCACGCATCGCCGTCATCAACAAAGGTGATTTGCAACAGTTGGATACTCCGCAAAACCTGTATGACCGCCCCAACAACCTGTTTGTAGCTGGTTTCATTGGCTCTCCGTCCATGAACTTCTTCCCTGCCAAGATTGTCAAAGAAGGCGGCAAAGTAATGGTGGATACCGAGGATTTCAAGGTTCAAATTCCTGAAAACCTTGCGGCCCCCTACAAGAACCTGGAAGGCAAGAATGTTGTCTTCGGCATTCGCCCTGAAAATATTCATGACCCAGAATTCGCCCCGAATAACATCCATGGCGAGAAAGTTTCCTCCAAGGTGGATGTGACCGAATTGATGGGTAACGAAACCCTGCTTTATCTGGTAAGCGGAAAGAACACCTATGTTGGCCGTGTGGATCCCCGCTCGAAGCTGCGCGTTGGAAATCAATCGCAATTCATCTTTGATATGGACAAATTCCATATTTTCGATGCAGAGACTGAAAAAGCAATTCGCTAAGAAATCAAGAAATAACATAATAAAGGACTGGAGTTTGTAGCTCCAGTCCTTTTTAGTTTAGGGAAGAAATTTTAAGCATGAATTTTGTTAAAACACTTGATTTAATACTATTTTGTGCTATTATAGAAAAGGTAATTTTGAAACCAAAAAAGTTTTGTAGCCTAAAAAATCATGTTTTATTGGATACCCACCAATCAAAATATTAAGAATTTTAACAAACATTCTGCGGTAGATTTGATTCGATTCGCCCTCAACGGCATTTCAAGAACAGATCTTGCAGAACAAATGGGTTTAACACGTGCCGCAGTGACTTTGATCGTAAATGATCTGATCGAAAATGAGGTCATTTTTGAGGCAGAAAGCAGATCCATTCCAAGTGGACGCCCTCCAGTGGTGCTGGAGATCAACCCAAAGCGTGGCTTGGTTGCCGCAGTGGATATGGGCGCCACCCACCTAAACCTAGCAATCGCTGACTTTTCGGCAAAGATTATCGGTGAAAAATCCTTACCGCTGGATATTCGAAAAGGCCCTCAGGCTTGTATGCCTGAAGTAATCAGCAATTTGAAAGCATTGTTAAGTGAGTATGGGGTTTCCTCACCCCAGTTAATGGCCATCGGAATCGGTGTTCCGGGCCCGGTCATTACAGATGCAGGAATGGTGGTTTCTCCACCCATCATGCCAGGCTGGGACGGCTACCCGATCCGTCAGACCCTTGAACAGGAATTTGGCTGTGCAGTTTCTCTTAACAACGATGCAGAACTGGGTGCTTTGGGTGAATGGGCATATGGAGCAGGCCGCGGCGAGAAAAATCTCGCTTTTATCAAAGTAGGCAGCGGAATTGGCGCAGGCCTCATCATCAATCAACAAATTTACGGTGGGACAACCGGTTCTGCTGGTGAAATTGGGCATATCACGATCGATGAAAATGGTCCGCTTTGCACCTGTGGCAGCCGTGGCTGTTTGGAGGCGTTTGCTGGCGGACATGCGATCGCCCTGCAAGCTAAAAAATTGGTCGAATCTGGAAAACGAACCTTGCTTTCCAGTATTCCCGTTGAAAACCTGACTGCACAGGAAGTAGCCAAAGCCGCACGGCGTGGCGACCTGCCTTCGCAAGAGATCATTATGCGCGCTGGAACGTTCATCGGCATTGCCATTGCAGGTCTGGTTAATTTGTTCAACCCAGGTGCAGTCATTATCGGCGGCGGTGTGGCACAATCGGGAGATTTGCTAACCACATCGATCCGTCAGGCGGTGCGGGAGCGTTCACTGCGGGCCTCCGAGCGCGGGGTCCATATCACAACCGCCATGCTTGGAAGAAGGTCGTCATTAATGGGTGCCACCGTGCAGGCAGTGAATATTGCCATTCACGATGCAATCGAAAAGAAAAATCCTGTTGCGCGAGACTCATTCCCGTCTGAAATCAAACAGGTATTTGAAAGTAACTGAAAAGGAGGTGATCGTCTGCACTCAGAAAAACAAACATGCACAAATCATGAAATGATCGTTCAATACCAATCAACATAATCACCTATTAAGTAAGGAGAAGAGTAATGAAAACCAAATTAAGTTTGTTGTTCAGCTTGTTAGTGGTGGCCAGCATGGTCCTCACTGCCTGCGGTGGCGGAGCTGTCGCAACTGAAGCACCCGCCGTAGAAGAACCCGCTGCCACTGAAGCCCCCGCTACCGAAGCTCCTGCTGCTACAGAAGCCCCCGCTGCCGAACCCATCACCATCACTTTCTGGGAACAGGAAGGCGAAGATGTAGACGTGTTCATCGACGGTTTGATCGCTGATTTCCAGGCTGCCAACCCGAACATCACCGTTGAGCGCACTCACTACGAGAACGAAGCTCTCCGCGACCAGTTCCAGACCGCTTCCCTCGCTGAAGCCGCCCCCGATGTCGTTCGCGTTCCAAACGATTTCGCTGGTCCTTTCAGCACCCTCGACATCATCGCCCCCGTTGATGCGTTGTACGATGATGCCTTCCTCGGCCAGTTCTTCCCCGGCGCTCTTGATCCTGCCAAAGTTGGCGGCACCCTTTGGGGCGTCCCCGACAACTACGGCAATCACCTCATGCTGATCTATAACAAATCCTTGATCGCTGAGCCCCCTGCCACTTTCGAAGAACTCATCACCGTTTCCAAGGAACTCACTGCTGGTGACGTTCAAGGTTTCGCCTACAACCTCAATGAGCCTTTCTGGGGCGCTGGCTTCTATGGCGCTTTCGGCGGATGGCCTCTTGATGAGAGCGATCAGCCTCAGTTCAACAACCAGGCTTTCATCGATTATCTGACCTTCGTCGCCTCCCTCAAAACCGACGGCGTTGTGCCCGCTGAATGTGATTATGCCTGCGCCGACACCCTGATGAAGGAAGGCAAAGCTGCCATGATCATCAATGGCGACTGGTCTCTCGGCGATTACACCACCGCTCTCGGTGAAAACCTCGGTGTTGCCCCCGTCCCCACCATCAATGGCAACCCCTACACCGAAATGACCGCTGGCAAATACTTCATGGTCTCCAAGGCCGTCCTCGATGACGCCGCCCGCCAGGAAGCTGTCACCGCGTTCATCACCTACATGACTTCCGCTGAAGTTCAGAAGAAGTGGCTTGATGAATTCAAGCGCCTTCCCTCCAACGCCGAAGTTGCCAAGGATCCGAGCATTGCAAGTGACCCGATCCTCGCTGGCTCCATGGCCGACCTCGCCGTTGGCCGCGGTCAGCCTGCCGCTCCTGAAATGCGCTGCGCATGGGATGCATGGCGCCCGAACCTCGAAGGCGTAATGGCCGGCACCGTCACCCCTGAAGATGCCGCCGTCGCCGCTCAGGAAGCTGCCGATGCTTGTGTAGCCACCCTCGGAACCACCCCATAGTATTCCTGTAATAAAATAGGATGGGGAGCGTGACGCTCCCCATCCTATTTTCAATCTACTTAAGCTTCAAGCTTTATAATATCCACACTTGGCCGCGAATTGCGCTGATATTCTTGAAGACTCGCCCTGTTCCCCATGGTGAGCAAACAAAAGAGGTTTATTATGGAAAGCGATAATTTCCTGCGACGAAACCTGCCCAACATCCTATGGATCGCTGTAATCGTCTCGATTTATTTCGTTCTATCATCGTTGATCGCTCCCTTCTCAGACGGCATCACCTTAAGCAGCAAGATCGTAGGTGAGCGGCTTCAGGAAATTGGCAGCTTTCTTTTCGCAATCCTGGGCGGACTTGCAATCATCGAAATTTATTTTTATCAAATTTTCTTCCGCCAGCCGCTTAACCGCACCGCAACAATCATAACAAGAGCCATCCAAGTTGCGATGGGTCTCCTCACCTTCACGTTCATCATTTACTTTTTCAATCTAACCGACCTAATCAAACTCGGCGACAGCGCCATCGGCAAGTTTGTAAACATGCCCGTGGACTCGTTTGCGAACCTTCAAAAGTCCCTCATCAGCTCAAAGGTTGCGACAAAAGACTCGGCAAAAATGGTCGCAGGCATCATCTTTGCCCTCGGCATCCTGGTGCTGTATGCGATCATTCAATTCACCAGCAAACCGCGCAACAGCCGCGTGGGGCTGGCCTATCTGCTGATCATGCCCGCTTTTATCGGCGTGCTCTTCCTGATCATCTACCCCTTCCTTTTCGAGATCAAACTCGCATTCTCCAATGCATCGCTTGGAACCCAAGCGACTAAGAATGCCCAATACAGTCTGCTTTTCGGGTGGGAAAATCTCAAGACACTCTTCACAGGCACGGTCGCGAAAGACGCGAAATTCTTCGAGGTGTTCTGGCGCACGATCCTGTGGACGGTTATCAACGTCACCTTTCACGTTTTGGGCGGTATGGGGCTGGCCATCCTGCTGAACAGACCCTTGAAGTTCAAAGGGCTTTATCGCACCTTGCTCGTCATTCCCTGGGCGATTCCAACCACGATTGCAGCCATGGCATTACGCAGTGAATTTGACAGCCGCTACGGCTTGTTCAATATCCTGCTGGGCAACCTCAACACTTGGTTGACCACGGTCAGTCAAAACACGGCAAATATTATAGGGATCGGAAATGGCTTCGCCTGGCTGGCGGCCACCATCGGCCCTGTCAGTTGGAAACAGGACCCATTTTGGGCGTTCGTTTCGGTGTTAATCGCAAATATCTGGCTGGGCATTCCTTTTATGTCCGTCATCATTCTCGGCGGGTTGCAAAGCATTTCGCAGGAATATTACGAAGCCGCAGAGATCGACGGCGCCACCCGATGGCAACAATTCCGTAACATCACCCTCCCTCTACTGCGCCCCGTGCTGACACCTGCCATTATTTTAGGCGTCGTCTGGACCTTCAATAAGTTCGACATCATCTACCTCATCACGCAGGGCGGCCCGCAGGAGAAAACGGATATTCTGGTTTCCTCCATGTATAAAGCCGCATTCCAGTTTTATCGGTACGGCTTCACTGCCATGTTCGCACTGGTAATCTTTGCGATCCTGTTTATCTTCACTCTCTTTTATCTTAGGGTCAGCGATGGGCTTAAGTCCGCAACTGAATAAGGAGCATCACATGACAACGAATCCAATTTCCCGCTTCTTTCGCTGGTTCTTTTATCGGTCACGCGGCGACAGTCCCTTCAAAACCATTTTGATCCATGCGACCCTTATCATCGCCTGTGTCATCGCTGTATATCCCGTCTTGCGCGTGGTTACCATTTCGCTGCGCCCCAATGATACACTCCTGACCACCGACCTCAGAATCATCCCAGAAAACGCCACGCTGGACAATTACAGGGAAGTATTGTTCGGCGACGCGGAAAAGAATCGCCAGTCCGATTTCTTCCTCTGGATTTGGAACTCGGTCTCTGTTGTAGCGGTGACTTCAGTGATCAGCGTCATTCTGGCAGCGATCAGCGCGTATGCGTTTTCGCGCTTCCGTTTTCCCGGGCGCTCGGCAGGGCTTATATTCCTGCTGACAACGCAGATGATCCCTGCGGGTATGTTGTTGCTTCCCTTATTTATCATGATCGCCAAATTGAAAATGATCAATACGCCTCTGGGTCTGATCATCGCCTATGCAGTGACCTCCGTGCCGCTCACCATTTGGACCCTCAAAGGCTACTACGATACAATTCCCGTTGACCTGGAAGAAGCCGCGCTGATCGACGGCGCAAGCCGCCTGACCGTATTCACCAAGATTATCCTGCCTCTCTCCACACCCGCACTGGCGATTGCCTTCCTATTCTCCTTCATGGGCGGCTGGAGCGAATATCTGGTGGCACGCGTGGTTTTGCAAAAGAATGAAATGTTCACCTGGCCGTTGGGCATCTTCACCTTCGCACAGCAATTCACGGTTTCGTGGGGTCAATTCGCAGCCGCATCGGTTTTGATCGCCATTCCCATCATGGCGCTCTTCCTCTATTCTTCCAAGTGGCTCATCTCAGGTCTCACCCTTGGCAGCGTAAAGGGATAATACTTTCATCATTGAATATTCCCTTTCTTTCCTTGAGAGGAAGGGAATATTTTTGTCTATTGACTGTCATGACCAAACGGATTTTTCTCTCCCTGCTGCTTTTCCTGCTCATTTCTTCCTGCGCTCCCGCCACGCCGACAACTGCTCCAGCGCCAACGACAGTTGCTCCTCCTAAAATTTGGTGGAGCGATGCCGTGTTCTACGAAATTTTTGTGCGCTCTTTCAACGACAGCAACGGCGACGGCGCGGGTGATTTCAACGGCGTCACCCAAAAGCTGGACTATCTACAGGAACTTGGTATCACCGCACTCTGGCTGATGCCCATTTTCCCCTCCCCCTCCTATCACGGTTACGACGTCACAGACTATTACGGTGTAAACCCGCAATATGGAACGATGGATGACTTCAAAAACCTGGTGGCAGAAGCCCACAAACGCGACATCCGCATCATCATTGATCTGGTCATCAATCACACATCCGACAAACACCCCTGGTTCAGGGAAGCAAAAAAAGACCCCCAATCGCCCTATCGCGATTGGTATATCTGGAACGAGACAGACCTGAAATATGAAGGCCCGTGGGGGCAGCGCGTCTGGCACTCCTCTACAACGGGTTTTTATTACGGCATCTTTGAAGCCTTCATGCCTGACCTGAATTACGCAAACCCCGCTGTTACCGAAGAAATGAAAAAAATCGCCGCCTTCTGGCTGGCCGATGTGGGCGTGGATGGCTTCCGCCTGGATGCCGCCAAACACCTGATCGAAGACGGCATGAAGCAGGAAAATACCAATGCCACTCATCTTTGGTATCAAAATGAATTCTATCCCGCATACAAAGCAGTTGACCCTGAAGCCATGACCGTCGGTGAGTTGTTCGGCGACGGATTAAATACCATCGCCAATTACATCAAGAACGATCAATTCGACCTGGCTTTCAACTTTCAACTTGCGGCCAGTTTCCTCGAAGCGGTCAACACTGAAAAATCAGGCGACCTCGCCAGAACTCTGCAAGTAAGCGACAAGGCCATCCCCGATCATCAATACGCCACGTTTTTAACGAACCATGACCAGAACCGCGTCATGACGCAGTTGGGCGGAGACGTGAACAAGGCCAAACTGGCCGCCTTTTTAATGCTTACCTCGCCCGGCACACCGTTCATCTATTACGGCGAAGAGATTGGCATGCAGGGGAAAAAACCAGATGAAAACATCCGCCTGCCCATGCAGTGGACCTCGGGAGAAAATGCGGGCTTTAGCATAACTCGTCCGTGGCGGGCGCCTGCCAGCGATTATGTTTTTATAAATGTCGATGCCCAAACAGGTGCCATCGACTCGCTGCTCGAACACTACCGCGCGCTGATCCAATTGCGCAACGCAAACCCCGCCATGCAGACAGGTAATCTTATTTCGTTGAAATCCAGCCATCCTTCGGTGTATTCGGCTTTGCGAATCAATGAAAATGGAATGTTTCTGATATTGGCAAACCTCTCAAAAGAAACGATCAGCAAATATAATATCAACCTCAACGGGGCAGGCTTAGCAGAATCCGCCTACAGTGTGGAGACCATGTTTGGGGCTGGGCAGGCCGCAGGTCCAGTTGGAAGCGGCGAAGCCTTCCAGGAATACAAGCCGTTCGAGAATCTTGATCCGTATGCAATGTACGTTTTGAAACTCATTTCAAAGTAACGAGGATAAATAATGTCGACACCAGAATGGGTAAAAGATGCAGTTTTTTACCAGATATTCCCCGATCGTTTCGCAAAAAGCAGCCGCAACCCTGCGGCTGCACTGCCGTTTGAGCCGTGGGACTCAGCCCCAACCACGCATGGATTCAAAGGCGGTGACTTGTACGGCGTGCTCGAAAAATTGGATTACATTCAAGAGCTTGGATGCACAGCGATCTATCTTAACCCGATCTTTGCTTCGGCTTCGAATCACCGTTATCACACCTTTGATTACTACAACGTGGATCCCTTGTTGGGCGGCAATGAAGCGTTGAAAAAACTGCTCAAAGAAATGCACAAGCGCGGTATGCGGTTGATCCTGGACGGTGTGTTCAACCACGCCTCACGCGGATTCTGGCAATTCCATCATGTGCTGGAGACGGGGGATTCCTCGCCTTACAAAGACTGGTTCCATTTTGACCATGACCGCCTGACAGGTAAAAAGCATTGGGGCGCCTACCCCACCCCCCACGAAGATAAAATCCTTCAGCACGAAGACAGCCTGACCGCCATCGGTTACCGCGCCTGGTGGAATATCCCTGCGCTGCCGAAATTCAACACCAAGACCCCCGCCGTGCGCGAATTTTTATTTGAAGTTGCCGAGTATTGGATCAAGTTCGGCATTGACGGCTGGCGGCTGGATGTGCCCGGTGAGATCGATGATGACGAGTTCTGGCGTGAATTCCGCAGACGGGTGCGGGCGATCAACCCCGATGCATACATCGTTGGCGAGATCTGGCATGAGGCCCAGCGCTGGCTGCAGGGTGACCAGTTCGATGCGGTGATGAATTATCTCTTCACATCGGCTTCACTCAGCTTTTTTGCGGGGCAACACCTGGATATGGGCGTGATCTCGCAGGCGGGCGGAATCAAGGACCGTGTCCGTGCGGTGAACGCGTATGAATTTGCGAATGAAATTGACCGCATCCTGAACCTGTATCCGCCTGATATCACTTCGGCGCAATTGAACCTGCTCGATAGCCACGACATGCCGCGCTTCCTTTCCTGCGCAAGTGGAGATAAAGCGGCGCTCAAGATGGCCTGGCTGTTAATGTTTGCCCTGCCTGGCGCACCTTGCATTTACTATGGCGATGAGGTCGGTGTAGACGGACGGCACGACCCCGAATGCAGAAAGGCATTTCCGTGGGACGAAAGCAAATGGGACAAAGAGCTGCTTGAGTTCGCCAAAGCCTGCACAACCCTGCGGACCGAACATGCAGCCCTGCGGCGCGGCGAATACAAGCGCCTGTATGCCGAAGGGGAAGTCGCGGCGTTCATGCGTTCATACAAGAACGAACATTTGACTGTGGTGTTTAACACTGCAACAGAGGACCGCTCCATTGAATTGCATTTTGAGAAGAAACCGCGGGTACTGCTCGGAAATGCCTCTTTGGACGGGAATCGGGTGACGATCCCTGCGCGGAGTGGAATTGTTTTGAAGTAGGCAAAAAGAAAAAGACCAACCACTGAGGCACGGAAACACAAAGAAAGCCATTAAAATTCGGTGCCTCAGTGGTTCAAGTTTGTTGATTACCGAAAACTGTCAGGCAGGTAGTAAATTTTACAGGCTCTTTGGTGTCTGGTGGGGTCTCCTGCTTTTTTTACCACCGAGACACGGAGACTCAGAGAAAACCTTTATAAATCTCCGTGGTGAACACTTAATCCTGAAGAACCATTTTATAAAAATATGCTCTCGGCGGCGTCCCCGCCGCCGAGGACGGCGGTTTGAGCGAGAAACCAAAAAATAAAAAACATGGAAACCTTTTATGACTGAAAATGAAGCCCCAACCCCTGCTGAAATTCTCAAATCCATTCTTGAAGGCTTGAGCGGCACCGAAGCATCGGTGCGGTTGGAGGCCATTGAGAAACTGCATTCGATCAATTACAGCAGTGAGGCCATTTACATCGAGTTGGAAAGGTTGGCGATCCATGATGATCTGGAGGAGGTTCGAAAGCGCGCGTTGGAGGCGCTTGACCTTGCCACCCATAAACATGTGCGCGGAAGGGTCAACCGATTGAATGCGGGTGACCGCACTGTGCTCGTGGAGGAGATCGGTGAGTGGGAGAGCCTCGGGCTGTTAGACCTGACGCGCGCTGCGGTGTTGAGAAGGCGTTATGACTTCGACAAAAGGGCGAAGGTCACTGCCGATGCGGTTATGAGCGAGAAACCTGCCACGGTTGAAAAGGCAGAACCCGCACCCAAGGCAGAGCCTGCCCCCGCTGAGCCGCGCCCCACCCTGATGCAAACCCTGTTAAGCGAAACGAGCATCAAGATCGCTTTATATTTGGGGGCATTCTTTGTGGTGGCATCGGCGGCCATTTTGGCGGCGGTTTCACCGGAGCTGCGCCTGTTCGTGTTGATCGTGGCTTCGCTTGGTTTCGGCGGGCTTTCGCTGGGTATCCGCAAGCGGCTGCCCCAGCCGAGTTTTGCGCTTTTCATTGTGTTCTCGTTCCTGCTGCCGATCACGGCGAATGTGCTGCAAGATACGCTCGGCCTGACGGATGTGGTCAAGGCGGTGTATTGGGTGGTGATCTCATTGGGGATGGCAGTGCTTTGGGGCGGAAGCATCTGGCTGTATGAGTCGCGGGTGTTCAGTGTGATGAGCTTCCTGGCTTTCGTGCTGGCCTTCTATCGAATCGGGGAGGTGTTCGAGGCGGAAGGAGAAGTGTACGGCCTGCTGATGGGCACGGCGACTCTGACCGGGCTTGGGCTGGTTTGGGTGCTGAAGAAGTGGCGGGATGATAAGTTTGCGCTGCCGCTGTTCCTGAGCACACTGGCGGTGCAGGCATTGATCCTGGGCGGGACACTGGTCTTATTTGCAATTCAATTGTTCGATGGCAACGATTCCGCGCTTTGGAATCTGGCCTCGATGCTGACATGGGGACTGGCTTTCATATTCCTTGTGCTTGCCGATGTGCTTTTCCCGTTCGTGTTTTTTGCCTGGTTTGCGGCACTGGCTTTGGTGCCGATCCCGTGGTTTTTGGGGGCAGCCTTCGACATGGAATTCAACGGGCTGGCGATCTTGTTTTTTGTTTGGGGGCTGATCCTTTCTGTCTTTAGCGAGGCAGGTTTCAGGTTGGAATGGACGCGGAAGTTCAGTCTGCCTGTGGCGATGGTGGCGATCCCTGCTTTTGTGCTGGCGTTGATCAATGCGTTCAGTGAGGGAGTTTCGCTGGGGTTTGGAATCGCCCTGGGTACGACATTGGTGTATGCGGTTTTGCAGTTGCTGCGCGGGCGTGAGTGGGTTTGGGCGCTGGCGTTGTTGAATTTTTTCATTGCCTATTTTGCGTTCTTTAATCTGCCGTTGATCGAACCGTTGAAAGTGTATTTTGGATATCAGGCACTTGGGTTGAGCCTGCTTTTGATGCTGCCCGGGCTGTTTGGAAAAAACGATCTAAGAACCGCTTCGACATGGAAATTGCCGACCCTGGCGTTTGGGGTGATCTTTACATTGACGGCGACGGTGGCCTTTGTCATCGGTGAGAATTCGCTCCATGCCATGGTGGGGTTTGGAGTGTTGGCGGTGTTCTTCACGGCGTATGCGCTGGTGCAGGGTTCGGCGTTTTATGGATACCTGCCTGCGAGCTTTTTGGCGCTTTCGGCGTTGTTCGGGGTGGAGTATCTGGATAAGGATTGGTGGCTGCCCGTGTTGACGACGCTGGCGGTTTTGTATTATGCCTTTGGGGCGGCGCTGCTTTCACGCGCTGGCTGGTCGCGGATGCTGCGGAACAGCGGTTTGGTGCTGGGCACTTTGATCGTGGTTGCGGCGGCGGCTCAAATGAAAGGGGCGGGCGGATGGTACGCCATGGTGGTGGGTTTGATCTTTGCCGTGGAAATGTATTTGAGCGGCGAGGGTCTGCTTGAGATTGCGCCGCCGATCTTTTTCAGCGCTGGAGTGATCCTGGTGCAACGTTCCATCCCGACGCCGATGGGCGGCACACATCAGTATCTTGTCCATAGCCTGGTGTGGCTGGGCTGGGATCTTTTGATGCATTTGACGTTCAAGCGCGCGCGTCCATTAAGTTGGCTGGTGCGCGGCGGCGGTACGTTGGTGACGGTGGTGAATTACCTGATCCTGATGGATATGGGAAGCGCGAAGGCTGGGGCGCTGGATTTTGGAATTTATACACTTCTTTTCTTAACGGTGAATCTGGTCTATCGCCGACCCATCTTGTTCCACACTTTTGGTGTGACTCTGCCACTGTTCGTGATGTTCGCATTTCGTCTGGTGGGTGTGGAGAAGTGGATCCACCCTGTGATCTTCGTGGCAATGGGATTTTATGCGGTTGGTTTTGCACTGCGGTGGATGAAGCTGGAGTGGGCAAAGGACTGGGATAAGGCTTTGATTTTGGAAGGATTGGGTTGGGGTATGGTGATTTCGATCGCGGCGCCAACGCTGGGCGGGCTTGATGCTTCGATCCCTGTGGCGTTCGCGGCAACGTTGTGGGCGGCGGAGGCATTCGCTTTACGAGATGTGCGGTTGGGCTTCCCTGCAAACGGGTTGTATTTGCTGGCGTATTTCATCATTTTGAATGAATTGAACGTGGACCAGCCGCAATTCTATTCGATGGGTGCGGCAGCGTTGGGAATGTTCCAGCATTATTTGCTGACGCGGTCGGGGAGCAAGACAGGGACTTTTGTGATGGGAATGCTTTCACAACTGACCTTGCTGGGGACAACCTATATTCAGATGGTGGATTCGGAGAAGCTGATCTATTTCGTGGTGCTGTTCTTCCAGTCCATTGCGGTGTTGGTGTATGGGTTGGTGATCCGCTCGCGGAGTTTGACCTTCACGCCGATCGTGTTGGTGGTTTTAGGCGTGGTGACGGTGTTGTACACTGCCTTGAAGGGTTTGAATGCAGTGGTGTTGATCGGTTGTACGGGCGTGATCTTGCTTGGTCTGGGAATTGCGGCGGTGTTGCTGCGTGAGCGAATCGCGCGGTTGGGTGAGCGGTTGAGCGATTGGAGGGCGTAGGGGGAGGCAGGGTTCAGGGTTCAGGTTTCAAGTTTCAAGTTTCAGGTTTCAGGTTTCAGGTTGAAGGTTTCAGGTTGAAAATTGAAGGTTGGTAGTAATTTGCCCGCAATCATGTCATAATATCAACAGGTTTTTCTGGCTGGACGGCTTTGCCGTCCATGCTCAAGTGCAGGTAACACAAACCGTTCGATGCACCGCAATGGAAATAGAACGAGGTGGAAAATGATCGTTCAAGTATTTGTCGAAGCAGAAATGGGGTCATGTGAAAAAAGAAAATATGATGAAAAGACGCTAGCATACCAAGGCGTCCGACGAACCCTACTTGCCTATCCTTTCCCCTATGGCTTCATCCTGAAGACAGAAACAGAAGATGGGGATGGCATTGATGCCTACGTAATTACGAAAGACCATTTAGAGGCAGGTCGGCTCGTCGAGTGTGAGCCGATGGGGATGCTTGAGGTTTTTGAAGGTGATGAAATCGATAATAAGGTCCTTGCTTGCCCGTCAGGTCAGGTTGTTGAAATCGATGATACGCTGTTCGACACCCTGCAGGGTTTTATCTATGGAATATGGAAGGATGCGAGGGAAGTGAAAATCAGAGTTGAAAGACTATTATCAAAGCAGGAAGCTATAAAATATATCGAGAAGCATATCATTGAATAAGG
>DAOQID010000092.1:0-4637 GCA_035339375.1 Anaerolineales bacterium
GCTCCACGGGTGGCATCCAAAAGCGACAGATAGAAATTCAGAATAAAACCGAATTCCATCATGGCAGTTAATATTAATACCAGCACCGGTAGAGCAATGGCAAACTCAATCAAACTTTGACCAAGGGTTTTGCGTTTGCGCGGTGCATCAGTACGTAAAGGCGGAAGTAGTTTTGAAAAAAACGATTTCATATTATTCTCGATAATAGATTATTTTAGTGCTTATTCAATCAAAATATACATCCGACATAAGTACGGGAAAACAAACATCTTTGGCTGTGATGCTGGGGGAATGAAAAGCGCGTTTTTTGGCGTTTTTTCGATGCAAATACATTATATCTCATTCAAAAGACGCCTGTCACTATGCAAGAATGCTGCAACGCTAACAGATTTGTAAGAACAAGTCAGTTTTGGAGCTATTTCCCCGTGAATCTGACTTTTGTAGGCTGAAAAACTTTTACACCAAGGACTGCAAACGTAAGGCTGAAAGCTCGCTTATTGAACCAGAATCACCTCCGGCATCTTATAGGCATCATAGTTGTCTTCATCTTCATATTTGATGACGATCTTACTCTGACCGTCCACTTCAATGTAGTAGCCGATGATCTGGCTATGGAAGCCGTGCTTGGAGTCCGGGCCATTCAGGCGGATATCTGCCGAAGGGGCAAGGATGGTGCCAGTGAAATTGGAGTCGGCATTGCCGTTCAGTGCAATGCGGCTGTGGTTATCGAGCGGCATGTAGATCAATAGACCAGCCGCGTTGCCGTTTTTTGGAGCGGATAAATCCACCTCAGCTTCAGCCGCAATACGAACTTCTCCCTGCTCGACGATCAACGTTACACCATTTCCAGTCAGGCGGGTTCCGCCTCCGATGACCACGTCACCACTGATGCAGTAAATGCCGCTTTCAAGATCGTGAATGCCTTCAGGAGGGAAATCACCGGGTTCTTCGTAGTTGCCAGAGGTCATCGTACCGGTTACCAGATCAATGGTGGCGATTTTCGAACCGCATCCGATCTTGGGCATTTGGAAGGCTGGCGGATAGGAAATGGGAATCGCACCCGGTTGGACAATGGCTGGGCTGATCAGTTGGGCTTTTTGTACACTGGCTCCGCCTACAACAGTAATTGGGCTTTCATCCTGCACACGGATGCTGCCGCTGCCTTCCTGTAAAAAGGCGCAATCATCATTATCTGAGTTGACAAAGATGCCGCCGCCTTCCAAAACGATGGTGGGTTCGTTATGCAGCCAGAAGGCTTTTTTCTTGTCACATTCACTGTGCGGTGCAAGGCTGACAAGCGCGTAGCCGTCGAACATTTGGCCATACTCTGCGGGTTTGGTCTGAGCCACTGCATACCCAACACTGGTGACGACGGGGATTCCGATGATGGAACCAAAATAGGTGCGCATATTCGATGTCACGATGACTTCGATGTACTCGGCATCCCCTGCATAGGGGCCGTTGATGGGGGGAGTGTTCAGTTCCACAATGCTGTTCTCGCCATCGTTGTCATAACCGTTCATTTTTGCGGCAGCAAGGGCAGACTCGCGCCAATCCCTGCCTTCGATGCGGGCGAGGGCTCCTGCCAAAGCGGCGGCAGAGGCGGCGGTTTCAGACTTTCGGCGGTCTATCAGGGCATTGCTTCCGTCAATGGCGAGGGAGGATATGCCGACAATGCCAATAATGGCGAACACGATCACAATGATCGCTTGTCCGCGTTCGCTATTTCTAAAGTTGGCTGCTAATTTTCGGTTCATGGGCATGCGGGTTGGAGGATGATGTTCGAGGCTGTACCAGTAAGCGGGATGGTGGATCCGAATAATGGTCCAATGATCGGCATCATGATCGGGTAGTTGTATGTCACGGTGACGCGAATGCTGTTGATCGTTTCATCTGTAATACCCTGACAGGCCTGCCCAAGTGTATCCACTTCCACTTGAACAAGATCGGGGTTGGTGAGGTCTACCGGAGAGGAGAATATTTCATCTTCACCGCGCGGTGAGATGTAGCGGGCGCGGTTTTCAATGGCTTCTTTGCTGGCAGGGTTGAACGAGCCGTAGAAGGCGCCTTCCTGGGCCGCATCGCGCAGCATGGAATATGAAAAGATCGCCATGCCAAAATCCAGCGTGCCCAATAACAACAAAAGGATGATGGGCAGGCTGACGGCCAGTTCAACCAGACTTTGTCCGCGTTCGCGGTGATCTGCCTTCACTTTCATGGAAGTTGAAATCCTTTAGTGACTCGAATCCACTGGGTAGTTGATACAACCAGGGGTGCCGATATTCACGATAATGCGTTCGGTTCCATCGGTCAGAAGATAATTTTGATGGAAGCTGAAACTGATCGTGGATATTCCAGGTGGAATGGTCGGGTAAAAGGCGGGGATGTAAGCAGATGGTGCTTGGAGCGCGCCATCCCAGGCCTGACCTGCAAAGGTAACCCGGTTGAGGATCAAACCGAGGTCGTTTCCTTCACCATGACCTGTGTCATGATTCCATTCAAGATAGATATTTGCCGCAACCAGTGTGTGACCGGTCTGGTTGTCGATGCTCATCTTCATAACATTATCTTTGAACTCGAGCGGACCATGTGTTACGCCGGTGATGCCGTTACAACTGATTGCCGTGGGGGTGACGCTGGGCGTGTAGGTTGGCAGGGGTGTGCGTGACGGTGTAAAGGTCAGGGTGGGCTCGCGGGTAAGCGTGGGAGTGAAATTCGGGTTGGGTGTATTTGTCAGCAGTGAAGGCGGAATAAAGGTATAGGTTGGAGAAACGTACAATGTGGGAGTGGAGGTGAACAGGCTGCTGGTCGGCACCTGTGAAGGAGTGCTTGTTTCAGGAGAAAACCCGGTAGGCAGCGCTGACCCAACGATGGGGACAGAGATCAGGAAGGAGCGCGCGCTGGAAGACACGATTTCCATGGGTTCGACGGGGCCAGAAATAATCGGCTCGTATATGGCAGACACTTGCACAATGATGCGGTCACCATTGCGAATGACGCCCGGGGGAATGGGGCAGGTATCTTCGTCGGGGCTTGGGTCAACACCCGATATCGGAACCTGGTTTCCGTCTTCGTCCACGCCGCGATCGTAGGTGATGTTGATATTTTCAAATTCGATGATAAAGGCCGATTCTTCAGCCACACTACGAATGCCTTCGCAATCCTGATAAAAAGCGACATCGTTGATCTCGCCTGAGGCAGCCCCATAGCGGGCAGCCTGACGGGATGCATTTGCAGTGGATGAAAAGATGAATGCCAGTCGCCCAACCTCGATCAACCCATACAGGATGATCAGCAAAATGGGTAAAGCAAGCATGAACTCAACCATTGCTTGTGCGCGGGTCTTATTATTTTTGGAGAAGATAAATCGTTTCATATGGCCAGCTTTTCATCTAACTTGATTTTGGGGCGGGGGATTTGTATGTACGTCTAATTTTATATTACTGGTTTGGGCCGTCAAAAGCCATCGGTCTAAGTTCCTATGGCTATCCGGGCACAAGCAGCGCGAGGAATTTTGGAAAATAGACAACCAAAAAGGCGCTTGTCACAAAATATGGGCCATAGGGAATGAACATCATCATGGCATTTTGCCTGTACTTTCTAACAACGACCAGCCAGACAATGATCAACAAACTGAAAAAGCCGCCAAGTAAAACACCCAGTAGGAAACCGAACCAGATCAGCGGCCAGCCAAGGATAAAACCAAGAATGGTGATGAGGATGACATCTCCTGCGCCAAGCGCTTCCTCGTCATCGGGTTCCTGCCCGGCGGCAATGAGGCGGCGTGTCCTGACCCGGGCGAACAGCACACCGAAATAATACAAAACCATCATGATCACAAATCCGCCAAGTCCGCCCCATAGGGTGGGCGCAATTCCGTGCGCGATCGTGCCGATGATCAACCCAAATAGGGCTCCAAAAATACTGGTGGGGTGAAGGATGAGGCGGTGTTCCAGATCGATCACAAAGACAATGCCAAAATAAACCAGCAAAATCATTCCAAGCCCATAGCCGATCTTGGATGGCGGATTAAGCCAGATGTAAATACTGATCGCCAGTATCACGAATTGCACAACCCAGGTACGGGTGCTGCGGGGATGTCCGTTTGGGCAGGACTTGAATAATAAATAATCCTGCCAGGCAAATGGAGCGTTGCAGTGCAGACAAGCTGGTTGACTGAAACGGCGTGTATGTGGCAGGACATCGGCTAGGTAGTTTACAAGCACTCCAGCAAGCCATCCGAACAGTATGGATATGATTGCAGTAATAGACATTTCAAATGATTATAATTCCAATTGATACCATCGTCCAAAACCCCTTTTGGTGTAAGTGAATTGTAATGTTTTCTTGAAATGTTTTATACTACCTTTCAATTCTGAAGGCGTTCTGAGGAGACCATATCAAATGGAAGAATTTGTGATCGAAGGTGGAACCCCACTTCATGGCGAGGTAACTCCCTCTGGAAATAAGAATGCAGCTTTGCCCCTGCTGGCAGCTTGCCTGCTCACATCTGAGCCTGTTGTTTTGAAAAATGTGCCGCAGATTCGTGATGTGCAAGTCATGCGGAAATTGATCGAGAGTCTTGGTTCACAGGTGGAGGATTTGGATTCAAATACCTGGCGCATCACGACGAAGGA